>JAOZRC010000269.1 GCA_029940345.1 Desulfobacterales bacterium | reverse complement strand
GAGAAAATCAAACAAACTTACATAACTCACTAAAAATTTTCAACCTGTGTGGTTAGTATATTAAAGCCCAAGGCATCGCCCTAGGTCAGGATATATCGTAATATCATCCCTGAAAGGGCGCACTAGCGGCAGTTTCCCCTGCATTCTTTTAAATAGCCCGCCCTTTCAGGGCTTTTTTTCAGCTATATTCCTTAACCGCACAGCTCGAAAATTTTCAATCTGTGTGGTTACAATTATCGTTAGGGTGGGTATCGTCTGAAACTGATCTTGTATACAGCGCCTATCTTTATCGGCGATGCCCACCGATTCACCTGAAAATGGTGGGCAAATTTAATTACTTTAAATTGTTTCCGATGCGACACCTTGGTATCCGCTATAAATAATACCATTTTCGAAAATTAAACTCCTATCCATTTTTTGAGCAACATGCTTAAAAAGGGCATTTTTTCATTTTACATTGGGCGATTAATTAACGCAAATGGTATTAGGTTAGTGAAAGAATGTTGCCCACCAACATTTGATAGCAACCGCACAGGTCGAAAATTTTACGCATTACGAGGCCGTGCCTCGTAATGGCCTTGAATGTCTATAACTGCCCACAATCAGTGATAGTCACTTTCTTTTGCGGACTGCCACTACGCGAGCCCACCGCTTCAATTTTTTTAACCACCGCAAGCCCATCCGTTACTTTTCCGAAGACAACATGCTTGCCATCAAGCCAGTCCGTTTTGACCGTGGTAATAAAAAACTGCGAGCCGTTTGTATCAGGACCCGCATTTGCCATTGACAAGAAACCCGGTTCGGTGTGTTTCAGTTTAAAGTTTTCATCCGCGAATTTGTTACCATAGATTGATTTTCCGCCGGTCCCGTTGTGATTCGTAAAATCACCGCCCTGAATCATAAACCCGGGAATAATTCGGTGAAAACTGCTGCCCTTAAATCCGAAACCTTGCTCATGCGTACACAACTGCCGAAAATTTTCGGCTGTTTTCGGTACTACATCGGCAAACAGTTCAATCACAATTCGTCCGGCAGCTTCATCTCCGATTTTCACATCGAAATAAACCTGCGGATTTTTTTTCTCCTCACCCAACGCATCGCCTGCGATAGTCGCGCTTAACGCAACAACCGCACCAAGCCACAATCCTTTGCCAAACAATCTCATTTTTTTGCTCCTTTTCAAATTTTTCGCTTCTTTAATTCACGATGCTCATATACTCGTCAGTCATAAGTTCTTGTAACCCACTGAAATCATTGACATTTAAAAAACGGTTATAAATTTCAAATTATCAATGATTTCAGGTGGTTAATAAATTTTACTGTCTAAATGACGAAGAACTTATGACTGCCGAGTCATATACAAAATCCCATATTTTGCAAAGCGTCTTATTAAATTGATAATTTAATCCTGAATACCAAACCCACACTTTTTATTCAATACATTATTTTACCAATTATGGGTTGATTTTGCACACCACCTTTTTTATTGCCCTAACGCTTATATGGTGATATGTAAACAGATTTTCAATGAAGGCATTATAAGGGGCTCACTTTGCCTGAATATATATAAACCAAACGATCGTGATGCGAACAGGCTGGATTAAAATAGAAATTTTAAATTTCTCTACGTTAGTCTAAAGGAGCATCGTAGTGCATAAAACCACATTGATTCTTGGCGGTTGCCGGAGTGGAAAAAGTCGACACGCATTGGAATTGGGCGAAGGTCTGCAAGCGGATAACAAACTTTTCATCGCCACCTGCGTCCCTTATGATGATGAGATGAAAAAGCGGGTCGAACGCCACCAGCGCGAACGCAGTGATGATTGGCGTACTTTGGAAGCACCTCTGAAGCTTCCGGAGGCCATCGGGGAATATAGTCCTACAAGTGATGTGATTTTAGTTGATTGCCTCACGCTTTGGATTACAAATTTATTAATGGAAACGGATAATCCGGATTCTGTCACAACGGCGACTCAACACCTGCAAGCCGCTCTTGAGAAAGCCCGCTGCCCGGTCATTTTGGTGTCCAACGAAGTGGGCGCCGGTATTGTGCCGGAAAATCGCTTGGCACGTCAATTCAGAGACGCCGCCGGACAGACCAACCAGCAAATGGCGACATGCGCCGATCGGGTCGTATGGATGGTCGCAGGGATTCCGGTAACGGTAAAACCTTCGAATGAGGAATTCGGAATGCGGAATGCGGAATGCGTATCTCAGAACGGAGGCGCCTGATTGCGCAACCCGAATTCCAAATCCCGAATTCCACACTCCGAATTCCACATTCCAATTAAGGCGGCCTTCCAATTTATCACCATCCTGCCGATGGGTAAACCTGCTGAGTTCCAACCTCGCCGGATGATTCCCTATTTCCCGATTGTCGGGCTTGTCCTGGGAATTCTGCTGGCACTTTTTGATCAGGCAGCATTACAATTGTGGCCCCCTACGGTGGTCGCTCTGCTTGATGTTATCTTTTTGATCATTATCACCGGCGCTTTTCATCTGGATGGTCTGGGTGATGCGGCCGATGGCCTTTACGGCCAGCGCTCCCGTGAAAAAGCGCTGGCAATTATGAAAGACAGCCGGATTGGGGCGATGGGGCTGGTGGCGATTATTTGCGGTCTGTGTATAAAATGGGCTGGCATTGCCGGATTAGACAGCTATCGCAGCTTATGGCTTATCATTATTCCGGCATACGCCCGCGGAAGTATGCTGTTCGGTTTGCGTTTTTTACCTTATGGACGCCCTGATGGTGGAACCGGGCGGGATTTTTTTGATTCACCGTTGCCCCTTCGGGCTTTTAGTGGCCTTTTAATTCCGTTGGCGTTGTCCCTCTTTTTGGGCTGGCGCGGAATCGGAATCACGCTGCTTTTTATTCTTTTGACAGGCGCGATTCTTTATTATTACAAAAAAAAATTGGGATGTATCACCGGTGATATGTTGGGCGCGATGAGTGAAGTTATCGAAGCGGCGCTCTTTTTACTGGCAACGGCAGGAGCAATGACATGATTAAAGGGCACGGCGGCAATATTGATCTGACGGCGAGACGTATCGGCTGTCAACCTGACGAAATTATTGATATGAGCAGCAACATCAATCCGTTGGGAACCATGCCCGGCTTGCTTGCCTTCCTGAAACAAAATATTGCCTGTATCAGCGTTTTGCCGGAGGCGGACGCCAGTGCGGTTCAACTTGCTTTTGCGAATCGCTACGACATTGACCCGTGGCAAGTGCTGGCCGGTAATGGCGTCACCCAATTTATTTATGCACTCCCGCTTGTACTGGAAACCCGGCGTGCGCTCATTTTGGGGCCGACCTACGCTGATTATGCGGATACTTGTAAAATGCACGCCATTACCTACGAATATTACCACACCCAGGCATCCGAACAATTTCAGTATAATCCGGATAAAATCCGTGAATACTTAAACCGGTCTGACACTGTTTTTATTTGCAATCCCAATAATCCCACCGGCGTAATGATCCCTAAAACAACGCTGGCAAAACTGTGCCGGGAATATCCAGACATCCGTTTTATTATCGATGAATCCTACCTGCCGTTTGTCATTCATGGCGACCGGGAAAGCATGATTAACTCCGGTCTTGCCAATGTGATCATTTTTAATTCCATGTCTAAAATATTCGCTGTTCCGGGCCTCCGCATCGGCTTTATGGTTGCGGCCCCGTCTGTCATTGAAAAATTTCAACAGCACTGGCCTCCTTGGTGTGTAAACAGCCTGGCGCAAAAAGCCATCTTATGGTTAATGCAGCGTAAGGAAGCTACAGATCGCTTTATCCGTCAGACAACACGATTTATTCTGACTGAAAAAAAGCGGTTTACAGCGTTATTAAAAGATAATACCGGCATCCGCCAGTTTCCCAGCAGCACTGGTTTTATGCTGGCTCGAATCAATGGGAGCAAAACATCCGCTGATGTCAGTGAGATGTTGCTTCAACAGAAAATTCTGATCCGCAACTGCGCCAACTTTGAAGGTCTTTCAGAGCAGTATTTCCGGATTGCGCTAAAATCCGCACCGGTGAACCGGATGCTGGCCGAAGGATTGGTTGCGTTGTCTAATAAATAAGCGCAGGCAACGAATGCTTTAAAAGCGGTGGCATTGCCTGCGCGTTGATCAATTATTTGATAAAGACTTGCGATATCTCATACGCATACGGGAAATCATCCGAGGGGCAATTCTAATGAAGGATGCCGATTTCAGGACATCCTATTCAATTCAAAAATTATGTTTTCGGGTGTCTGGATAGACACTGGCAAGTTTTCGGAGATTCAATTATATCAACGCTTTATTCGCAACGCTTCAGTTGCTTCAAGGTTAACGGCCATTGCCAGGGGATCAATAGCCACGCCATAATCCTCCGATGCTTTGGCAATACTGACATAGCCGTTGCGGACATCACTGAGAACTTCTTCAGGATCGCGTTCAAGCGGTGATCCGTAACCGCCGCCGCCGGCGCTATAAAAAGCGACTTGATCTCCAGGTTGACAAAAAGTTAAGCCGGACGGGTCGGCCGGTTTGTTATTTTTCAAAAATTGGGCTTTCAGGCTGTCTTTGCCATCGAAAATGCCGCGCGGAGGGTAACGAAAGCGGCCGGCTTGCACCGCAATCGTCAGTTCATCTTCAGGAGCGTTTTCATCATCCGGTATTCGCAGCACCATACGCCGGCCCAATCCACCTCTTTTCCGACCCGGGCCGCCTGAATCGCATAGAATCTCACGTGCTTCAACAAGCAAAGGAGTGTCACTTTCGATAATTTCCACCGGTGTGTTGGCACCATTGGCCGGGAAAATAGCGCAGTGATGACCATCCATGCGGCTGCTGGCGCCGAGTCCGCCACCACGGATTAACATGGTCACCCACGGCTTGCCATCTTTATGTTTGCCATATAAAATGTTGCTTTGCGCCGGCGTACCTCCGCTGTCGGCGATAATATTATCCGGCGTTGCGGTTGCTAACGCCCTGAAAACCATTTCGGTCATAAAATGGCCGATTTGCATCCGGGCGGCCACCGGGGCGGGAAATCGGCAATTCACCACGCACCCTTCCGGCGCTTTCATTTTGATCGGACGAATAGCGCCTTCATTGATCGGAATATTCGGATCAAAAGCGCTTTTAATTGCCATAAAGACGTATGCATAAGTGAAATTATATACGACGTTTCCGCCCCAATTCACTTCCGGGGAGGTGCCCTCAAAATCAATCAGGATATCACTGTCTTGAACTTTAACTTTAAGGCTGATCGTGATATCATCCCGTTTTCCGGCACCCTCAATAACGCCCTCATAAGGATAAATTCCGTCGGGAATTTTTTTAACCGCCTTGCGAATGCTGGTTTCGGTGCGTTCGATAATGGCATCGGCCAAATCATCCAATGTATCCAAATTTTCATCTTGCATCATTTCAATGATTTTTTGGGAACAAACATGGTTGGCGGCGACCTGGGAGCGAACATCGCCAACGGCCTCTTCAGGGGAACGAACGTTTTTGCTCAATATATCCATAACCGCACGGTTCAAAACACCGGCATCGTAAAGTTTCACCGGCGGAATAAAAAGGCCCTCTTCGTAGACTTCGCGATTATCAGAAGAAACGCGTCCGCCAATGTCCGCATGATGAAACACACAAGCCGTGAAAGCCACGGCTTTATCTTTAAAAAAAATCGGACTGAGTACGCAGACATCGTTTAAGTGCCCCGCCAATAACCATGGATCGTTCATAATAAAAACGTCCCCCGGCCGATATTCCTCTGAAGGAACTGAGCGGATAAAGCGTTTGACGCCTAATGCCATGGCACCGGCTTGTCCGGGGGTGCAGAATGTGCCCTGGGCCAATTCCTGTCCCCTGCTGTCGGTAAACATACAGGTGTAATCATGGGCATCCCGTAAAAGACTTGAAAAGGCCGTTCTAGAAACGGATGCATCGGCTTCATCTACAATTGAAATCATCCGACGCCACAGAATTTCCAGCGTGATCGGATCTGATTTTACAGTCATTTTATCAATTCCGTTGTTTAGATTAATGGCAAACTAGCAACTATTAAATATAACATCAATTGGATGAATGATACAATAAAAAAATAAATTTTATCAATACCGTTCGGCCCACTTCTTGCGTGCCCGGTGTTCCCAGCCATAGCAGGCTAACGTAGGGTGTTTAAAAACGCTGTTTTTGGGCAAAATATTTTGCCCGGGTTTTGGAACCGGCGACCTCATCAATGTTTTTAATGGATAGAATTTGCGTTTCCCCTGGCGGGTTAAAAGAAAAACCGGTTTTTAGGATAGGGCAAAATCAGACCTGAAAACAGAGGGCTTGTTCTCTGATTTTCAATCTGGATAGAGATATGACCAACAAGGAGAGTCAAAATAATTAATAACAAGGCGATGAAATCATGATAGAACAGTCTCCTAAAGTTTGTTGTTTCCCATTAATTATGTAGGAGAGGAAAAATGATTAAAATTTCATAAATAAAGAAAAGCCGGAAGAATTGGAAGAAAAAGCGATTGAGCGTGGCAAATCTCAACGTAACCAGCGGAAAGAAATACGTCGCTTGAGAAAAGATCGAGATCGATATAAGCAGGAGACCAAGGAGGCGTTAAAACAAAAAGAACAACAAAAAAACATGCCTTTGGCAGAGAATAAAGAATATCTGATTTTTATTTCTTTGCAACTGTTTTTAGTTGCCCATATCAGCTTCCGCGCTGTATCCCGTGTGCTTGCCGTTCTTGCCTCCTATATGGGATTAGCTAAATCTCCTTGCCCTCTGACGATAATTAATCAGGTTACGCAACTATCCATTTCAAGGATCTGAAATGCAATTCCATCGATATGCCCTCCTATGGGGGCTGATCCTATTTCGACAGGCTTTATATGGATGATTGATATCAGTATCAGGCTGGGGGCCGGAAAAATTTTAGCACTTTAGGCCCTCAAGGCGAACCATCATGATCTTAGCACGGATGCGCCGACGCTTCGGCAAGTTTCCTGTGTCGCGGTTTTCGTGGCGAATTTCCAGACAGGTGAAACGGTTGCCGATTTCCTGCAAAAAGTGATTGCCTATGTCGGCAGACCGGTAGCCTATTTGAAGGATGCCGGAACAGAGCTTGCCAAGACTGCTCGATTGTCAGGTGAGCGGGGAGTTGAAAGTCTCTGTATTGCGGATATTTCCCATATGGTTGCGAATTTTTTTAAGAGCCTGTTTGGAAAGTCGTGATCGAAGCGAAAAAGTGTGAGAGCGA
>JAOZRC010000268.1 GCA_029940345.1 Desulfobacterales bacterium | reverse complement strand
GGTTCCGTTACACTCCACCCACCCTACTACTTGAAATTTATAAAAATGAAACCAATTTATTTTCCTTTTACATCAATTCCCGAAAAAATTGTAAACAGCTTAAGTGTTTGTTTTAAGCCGATTTGTGTATACCAGCCTTATCAGCAGGAACCTTCTGCGATAATGCGACAATGGGAAGCGCAAAACCGGGTAGAACGATGCCTGCCGATCCGAACGGATGCTGCTAAACTGCGTAAAATCGTGACGGAATACAAAGCCTGGATGAAGATGCATGCGCACGGTAGTGGGATTGAATATTTGAAATCCCGTGAGAAGAGCGTTCCGTTTTTTGATGAATTTTCCACCGCCCATATCAAAGCGGCGATTGCGCAACGTGCAAAATCGGGGGGATATCCGGCAGATACTGGATCTGACACATCGACGCAGCTCCTTGAAGCGATTGTGTTCCTTTGTTTGGCCCAGGAATTTGATCAATATCAACTTGAAATTGCCAAAGACCTATCTGCTTTTAACACCCGGCAGCAGGAGATGTTTAATACCATGAAAGGGGAACTTGAAGGTGTTGATTCGTATATGGGCGTCAAACCGATTTCCAACGCATCTTTGCCGAACGACTTAGGTCAATACCAGACCCTGGCGCGGATACGAGCTTGGGTTCAGCTTTGGTTGCGCGACCGTACTTACGACTGCTTTTTTATTACCGATAGTCCGGCGGTTTTGGAATATTTAGCTGCAAGCGCATCTGATCTGAAAAAAGCGTTTTCATTTCAGCTTCCGCTGGCCGAAAACAATGAATCCCTGGAAAAGGCCGGATGTGAAACGCTAATCAAAAAATTAAAGTCCCTGATGCGCACAACCTGGTTGGCTTCAACGGAGGAGGCGGTTCAAGATATTCTGACAGACGCCCAAGGAGCGACGCTAACCTGTTATATTTCACCAAACAAATTACCCGATCAATTTTTTATGCCCTTTTTACCGGATCAATTTATCATGCCCCATGATGCTGTCAAAGCGGAATGTGCTATAAAAAATACGCTGATCGGGTTGGTTGAATTTTAGTAAATTATACCTGATATAAGGCTTGACTCCCAAAATAAATTGATATATGGAGTTTGACTTGTGTAGACATGAGTGGTTGGCTATAACGTGAACCATTTATGAAGTATATTTTATTAAATTTAACTTAAAGGAGGTTTTTTCAAATGGCTTTTAACCCTATTGTTGACGCAGAAAAGTGTGAAGGTTGTGAAGAATGCGTTGATGTTTGCCCGACAGAAGTGTATGAGATGCAAGATGGCAAGTCAGTTCCCGTAAATGCCGAAGAATGTCTTGGTTGTGATAGCTGTGTGGAAGTTTGTGAAGCGGAAGCGATCACAGTAGAGGAAACATAGTATCAGACAACTGTGCATTTTAATCTGATTGTCACAGTCACTTATATTTTTTTGCAGTGCGACGATAACGCCGCTCATTCTCTCCTTTCTTTTTACGGCGTTGTCGTCACTGCTTGCAAGCGTTCATTCAAATCACGCACACGTTTGTTAAGCACCTTAATAATACCCCGTGCCACTTCAACCCGGTCTGTCATCAGTTCGTAAAAGGTATCTTGATCAAGCCTGAGCAAAAGTGTATCTTCGGCCGCGGTTACGGATGCGGAACGTTCTTCCGAATCCAAAAGCGCCATTTCCCCTACAATTTGTTTTTCGCCCAGATAAATGAGGTGTTTTTTACCGACATGTACATCCACCTTGCCCTCGGCAATCAGGTACATGTGAGTCCCCATGTCTCCCTGAGTAATAAAGCGCTCTCCTTTTGGAATATGTTCTTCTTCCATGATCGAAGCGAGTTCAATTAAAACATCTTCAGGTATCTGTGCAAAAATTTCAATATCTTTCAGGATAATGACCTTTTCAATGGTCAATAACATTGTATTATTTCCTCTGGTTTCAATTTGGCCGGCGACTTGCCTTACGCCGGCATCAACGTCATCTGACAGTTTAGGGGCATATCTTCGAAATGCGCCCGAATCAAGTTTGGACAGTGTGCTAAGGGCCGTTTCCCTGATCACCGGATGATCTGACTCTATATTTGGAATGATCTTTTCGATGAGTTCATCCAGGGATATTTTGCCCACCAGGTTGAGGGAATAAGACATCTCTCCCACCAGGTACAATACATATACTTTGGTTAATGGTGTTATCGCCCCTTCCTCTCTCTGCATCATCTCTTTCAACCGCTGGACGCTCCCGGCAGTTTCATACGGAAATCGGCCATCCAATCGCCGCAGTCGTTCATGTGGCGATAGGTCCTCAATCAATGGCGAAAGAAACACACGCTCTTTTTTGGAAACGGTTTCTTCGATCATTTCGAGGGCATAATCCCGCTTGGCGCGTTCGTCAGGAGTACTGTAAAGCAAAATATCGTTGGCCTGTAAAATCGCTTTTGATCTGGAGGGATAAAGAAATGAAAGCAACAGGAAAATACGTTTACGGTTCTGTTTGATCTCATTTTCCAGTGCGGTTTTCAAAAATGATGTTTCTTTAAGCCCCAAATCAACCGTTACTGCGATTGTCCAAACCGCATCGGCGACTTCCGCTTCAATTTTTTGCTGAATTGCCGATTTTTGAACATTTTTAGCGCTATATCCGCACAGGTTCAGGGCTGCCAATATGTGATAACGGACCTCTTCATGAGTATAATCGATTTGATTCAGCAATAATTCAATGGCCCGTTCTCCACCGATCTGCCCGCAGATACGAACAATGCGAGAACGTAGATTATTATCTGTTTCCCGATTGTTGAACGCATTTTCCAGTGGCGTCAGGGCTGCGTCGCCCATCTTCACCAGGGCGGTCACCGCGAAACTGCGCGTGGCCGAAACAGTTAAATTGGCGATTAGCTGTTCGGCCAGTTTGGGGTTGCCTATTTCAGAGGCTGCCTTAATGGCACTCCGACGCACGCCATAATCTTTATCCTGCAACAAGGGCAGCAAGGGCCGGTAGAAACTATGCAGGCCGACTTTCCCTAAAATATTGGCAGCATAGGCCCTTTGAGCGGTCTCTGAAGACTTCACCAGGTTCAGCAAATCATCTCCCGACGCCAGGATGCCTTCAAAACCGGCATGCCGAATAAGTCCCACCATTGCGCCCATTTTAATGTGCAGATCCGGGTTTTTCAGATAGGGAACCACTATTTCGGCGACATCCGCCTCCCCCAAAGCGCAAAGCGTTTGTAAAGCGGCCGCCCTGACCAAGGGCGACTCATCGGTGTCAATCTTTTGGTGAACCGCATCCTGCATACGGCTTATTTTACGTATCTCAATGCGCTTGAGGACATCCTGCCGCACTTCGGGATCCTCATGGTTTATCAAACGGGAAAGGCTCGCTTCAAAATAGTGTTCCTCAGCATCTTCCAGCATATCCAACGAATAGATCACTTCAATCGGGTTGTCACTATCCAGTTTTTGTTTAAGGACATCAAGAATAGCTTTGTCTTGCATTGAGATTTCAACGTCACTGCCTAAGTGACGTTTTGCAATCGCTTTAGACAGCGCTGATGAATATTCCCGTGAAACCAGCAAAGAAACGAAAACCCATCCGCCGATTAACAAGAAAAGAATAAATGAAAAATGTACCAGGGTAAAGCCTTCAATTAATTTGAACAACAGGAGCGCCCCACCGGCCAGTCCGGTCACGATCGGTTCGAAAATACCTTCTGTTTTGGTTTGAAAGGCCAACCGCTGACGAGGATTGAGCGGTTGATAGAGAATACGAAAAGAGGTTTCGTAAACACTTCGGCGTCCGATTCGATCAAAGAACTTAGTCAAAATAATCAGCCCGAAGAAAAGTAGGCCCATTTCCGCAAAAGTGCCTGTTATGGCGGCGCAAAGAGCCAGGATACCAAGAGCCACAGGCAACATGAGAAGACCCGCTTTGATGCCGAAGCGATTGACGATGCGTCCGTAAATCACGCTTTTGACAATCAGTTCGACAAATTTGGCGGTACCGTAAAGAAATCCGAAAAAACGGGCCAGGTCTTCTTTATTATGATAACGTGCATGCGCTTGGTTAAGAAAAGCGTAGTCAATGAAAAACATGGCAAAAGTGGCAAATACCATGACAATGATAATCGTTAAAAGATAGCGATCTTTTAGCAGATCAAAGAATTTACTATCAACTTTCTTTTTAGCGGCTGGCTGTTGGCTTTCCGTTTCAAGGATAATGCCTTCAAATTTGCGAGTAATAATAATCAAAATTATCAAGCATATAGCAAAACTGACGCCTGAAATCAGAAGCAGATTGACAGCGCCGATCCGTTGAACAATAAATGAGATCGAAAAATAGGAAAGGATACCGGCCGCGACTTCGCCCGATCCCACCAGGCCGAACAAGCGCTTGGCCTGTTTAGGATAATACAGACGCCCTGCCAGCGCCCAAAATTCGATATAAATAAGAGAAAGAACCGGCGTGATCCAGACAAAAATAGCAAAGCTTAACCATTTGGAATCGCTTAACCAGAAGCCGATGCGGAAAAAACATACGGAAACCAGTAAAAAAGCCAGGTTAACGATTAACAAGTTAGAAAATGAAAGGTATTTATCCAATTTGGAATAAAATAATCCCAAAGAAGATCCAACGATGGCGGATACAATATAGGCATGGGGCAACATTTCAGAACCGAAATCGGCGACAAACGAAGCGTTGGCCACGGCAAAAAATGAAGTGACGGACAATCCCACCAGGCAGGAATGCAAAAGCAATAGCGTTGTCAGAAGCTCTTCCTCGGGTCTGATATTAAGCGCCGAGGAAAGTGTTTTAGGTAGTTTCATAAATCGGTTTAACCAAGATGATTAATAAACAGGAACCGCCTTCGCGACAGTTCCATCGGGTTTAATTTTAAAGATACGGTATGCGGATGTTGTACCGTATGCATTACCCTCAGAATCAAAGGCGAATCCTTTGAAATATTCCGGCCAACCGTTAATTTTATCAATTTTAAACTCCTTTGATTCAAGACCTTTTACCTTGGTGTAAGTTGCTTTGGCCAAACCTCCGGTACAGACTGATTCCTGATTTCCGGATAAACCGATACCGTAATTGTAACTATTCAGAAGCTGAAACATCTTGGTCTTTCCTTGGGAATCAATTTTGGCGTTCTCATTTTTATAATTCAGAATCAGAACCGCTTCACCATCAAACAGCACTTGAGAACCCGTTGCGGTTATAAAGTAAATCTTTTTCCGTAGCAGTTCTTTTCCTGAGGGAGCGTCAAAAATGTAAAAAATCGCGCTTTTGCCGTCGTTTTTATGTTGAAACTCTTTACGATCCACACCTTTCAGATCTTTTGGAATATCACCGTATTTCACCACTTTTTCATCCGCGTCTTTTTCATCTTTTGACAGCACCGCCACCTTGTCGCCTTTTGCGTTGATTCCAAAAGCAGCAACCTTTTTATCAAGGGTGACTTTTCCTTTAAGACTGCCGTCGTTCATCGACATAAATATGATTTCTCCCTTGGAATTCAGTGCTGCACATAGATTGGCTTCCATCGAAGGGCTCAAATAAAAGGCTTTTTTAACTTCTTTCTCCAATTTCCATGTTTTCGTATTGATGAAGCTTATCGTCCCAGCGGTGTCTTCCATTAACAGTTTGCTTCCATCTTTATTAAAATCAAGCCCCCAGATGCTTGTTTTCAACCAAATGCGCTTTTTAACTGCAAGAGATTTGGCGTCCATTACATACAAAACCCGATTATTCCCTCCGGTGACAATCGTCAGATCGTCCGGACTTATCGCCACGGTCAAACCACCTAGCGGTGTATGGGCCGACGCCGTTGATACGATTGACATAACAATGACAAATAGCAGCACTAACAAAAAATTTCCTTTCATAATCGTACTCCTTGCTTTAGTGTAAATGTTCGCCCCTCTGCTTTGCGTGAAGGCTATTTTCCCAGCCTATCCGCATTCAGAAGCGGAATTGATCATAGTCAGTTACCAAACGTCTGATCAATAGCCATTTCAATGTTTTCCAAAACAAGCTTCAAAACTGTTCTCGAACAGGCAAAGTTCATGCGTTGGAACCCCCTGGCACCGGGGTTGACAATCACACCGTCACTAAAACGCACCCGGGCTTTTTTTAGCATAAAGCGCTTGAGTGCGATGGCATCCATTTCCATTCCTTGGCAATCCAGCCATGCCAAAAATGTGCCTTGTGGCCGGATCAGTTTAATTCGCTGAATACGTTCTTGAAGATAGGAACTCAAAAAATCAAGGTTGCCTTCAAGATATGCCAAAACCTGATCAAGCCATTCGGCACCTTGACGATAGGCCGTTTCGATAGCAATTACATCAAAAATATTACTGATATCCAAATCCATATCAATCATGGCATGCGTAAACGGATTTCGCAGAACCGGATTTTCAATAATAATCGTTGAGGCTCTTACCCCTGATAAATTGAATGTTTTGCCAGGGGAGATGCATGTAATTGTTTTTTTGGATATTTTTTTATCTAAATTGGCAATCGGAACATGTCTATGGTCTTTAAAAATAATATCTGAGTATACTTCATCGGATATGATAATAACATTATGTTTCAGGCATAAATGAGCCAACGTTTTTAATTCATCTTCTTCCCAAACCCGGCCGGTGGGATTGTGCGGGTTACAAAGCAGTAGAATTCGGGTTCGGGTGTCTTCCAGTTTCACTTCCAGGTCTTCGAAATCCATCTCATAGCGGTTGTTAACCATTTGGAGCGGATTGATCAAAACCTGTCGGCCATTGTTGCGGATAATATTGAAAAAAAGATGGTAGACCGGGGACTGTACGATAATTTTATCCCCAGGCCTTGAAAGGGTTCGTAATGCTACCGCAAGCGCAATCAGAACTCCTGGTGTATAAATCAGCCAGTCTCTTTCAATTTCCCACTCGTGACGCTGATAAATCCATTCCATAATTGCATGGTAATAAGATTCAGGTCTTTGAGCATAACCATAAATGCCGTGTTCAACCCGCTTTTTGATCGCTTCGATAACAGGTTGCGGTGCTTTGAAATCCATATCACCAAGATCCTGCACCACGATATCTTGGTCACATTCAGTCCATTTAAGGGAATTCGAACTGCGACGATCAATAACCTGGTCGAAATCATACTGCATTGTTATCAAGTCCTCGAAGAGTGTTGAACAGATAAGGAATTGCGGGTATCCTTCATTTTCCGCTTGACAATTCGGAGGAGTGCCAAACTTACAGTTTAGCAT
>JAOZRC010000949.1 GCA_029940345.1 Desulfobacterales bacterium | reverse complement strand
CAAAATCCTTACTAAATTAAATCCTTGTAAATCAGCAATGTCAAAAGTCTGTTTAAAACTCGTGACTTCCGACAGTTAATCCTGATCCCAGGTAACTCTTAACACTTCCTGATATGTGGTAGCCCCGGCCATCATTTTTTGAATGCCGTTTTCACGCAAGGTCACCATGCCTTCCTCTTTGGCCTGAACACGAATCGCTTCCAAATCGGTGGTCGGCGTGGTAATTTTTTTAAGTGACTCGGTAAAGGGCAAAACTTCAAAAATCCCGATTCGGCCCAAATAACCGGTGTCACGGCATTGGTGGCATCCGCGCCCCCGACTCAGCTTGATTTCACCGCTATCAGGCATATCCAAGCCCATACGCCGCAATTCCAGCGTATCTATCATAAACGTCTCTTTGCAATTACTGCAAATCTGACGCATCAGGCGTTGGGATAAAATACCGATCAAAGTGGCTTGTATCAGGAAAGATTGGATGCCCAAGTCTAAAAGCCGGGTGACCGAGGAGGGCGCATCGTTGGTATGCAGCGTTGATAACACCAGGTGACCGGTTAAAGCGGCTTGCACCGCATTTTCAGCGGTTTCAAAATCACGCATCTCGCCAATCATAATCACATCCGGGTCCTGTCTCAAAATCGTACGCAGAATTGACCCAAAGGTGATATTAACCGCGGGATTAACAGCGATTTGGTTTAAGTCCTCGTGAACAATTTCAATGGGGTCTTCCACGGTGGTGATATTGATATCTGGTGAAGAAATATGGCGCAGTGCGGAATAAAGTGTTGTGGATTTACCGGAGCCGGTGGGTCCGCAAACCAGCACGATCCCGTGGGGCATATCGATAAAGCGCTGAAATGTTATAAAGTCTTCGGGAGAAAAACCGATCTCTTCCAGTTTTTTGACCTGCATTTCCGGGTCCATAATACGTAAAACCGCTTTTTCGCCAAACGTCACCGGAAGGGTGGACACCCGGATTTCAACTTCCGTACCGCTTTTTTCCGTTTTGATACGCCCATCCTGGGGTTTGCGCTTATCCGCCATATCCATCCCGGCCACGCCTTTTATCCGACTGATAATAGCGTTATGGACTTTTTTCGGCAAATTATAAACGTCGTGCAGCACACCGTCAATCCGCATTCGCACCCGGCTGACATCCCGCTTGGGTTCAACGTGAATATCACTGGCGCGTTGTTCAAAAGCGTGTACCAGCAAATGATTGACCGCATGCACGATATGCTGGTCATTGGGCGGCACCTCTTCGGCCGACATCAAACGAATATAACGTTCAAGGTTGCCCAAATCAACGCCTTGGCCTTCAAACTGATCTTGCGCTTTGGTAATAGAGCGCTGAAAGCCGAAAAATTCGCTGATAATTTTGACAACATCCGCTTTGGAACTGACGACCAGTTTAACCCGCATCTTACTCACCCGGGAAATGTCATCAAACACCTCAAGGTTAAACGGATCAGGCGTCACCACGGTAATAAAACCATCCTTAACGCCGATGGGAACTACCAAGTGTTTAATTGCAAACGTGTGTGAAATCGTTGAAGTGACATCATTTATATCCAGTTTAAGCGGATCAAGCTTTATATATGGAAATCCCCATTTAGCGGCCATCACCTTATAGATAAGGTCTTCATTCAGCTCGCGCGAAGGTTTATCAAGACGCATGAGTTTAAGGGATACAATGACATCAATTATGTTGATCGGATTCGTATTGCGCGTCGACGCTGACATACCACGAAATTTCTGAGCGCGCAATTTTTCTATTTTACTGGTCAGCGTAAATTTTTGTTCCAGAATGCTTTTAGCTTTCTTTTGTGAAAGATAGCCCTTTTGGATAAGCTGTTTTAAAATTGTTTTGGCAGAAAAGGGGTCTTTGGCAGAGGATAGAGGCATATCAAATTTTTTTATTATTTACTCGTCAGTCATAAGTTCTTGTAACCTACTGAAATTATTGATATTTTAAAAA
>JAOZRC010000267.1 GCA_029940345.1 Desulfobacterales bacterium | reverse complement strand
AAGTTCTGATGCCGATGTACCTCGAATGATATTGCGAACAGTAGTATGAGCAGGCATCCTTTTCCAATTTAATTTAAACATTTTATTAAAAAGATTATAATGATTTACAATAAATTTTTGTACTTTTCTATAAGAATCAGCTCCGCTTAAAATGGCCAAAACCGAAAAAAACAGAATATGCCCTAACTCGTAACGCCGACCTTGCTTGCGACGATGATCTTTGATCTTAAACAAAAAACTTGTTAACATTGCGTTTCCTCCTTTGGTAATGAATTTTTTTTTAGCTTACCAAAGAAAAGAAAGGCTTGTCAAGCAATTTTAGAACTGAATAGCCCTGTACTCGGAAAGGTTATTTGTTGCCTGATGCCAAATAAGCGTCAAGCGCTTTAAATGCCGGATACGCATCGCCATCCACTATAGAGGCTGTGAAACGTTTGAGATAATCGAGGCGGATCACACCGACGCCAGGCGCTGAAATATCGCCGGCTTGAATATCAAATTGTAAACGTGTCAACGCATACCAAACCGGTGCGTGTTCTTGATCTAAAAAGAGGGTGACGCCGCCCAATTCTAAAAATGTTTCAAGCAGGGCGTTGATTCTTTCCCAGCGAGGAGGGCCGTGGAAAGGACAGCGGCCGTCACGGATATAGACGGCTTTGGCATCAGGACGGTTCTCCAAAAAGGCAATGCCGCGCCTGATACCGGCTGCCACCGAACTATGATGAAATTCCGTGTCAATGATAAAACCTGTCGGAATCGCTTTGCGCCTAGGAAGATTGACATTGCCAGACAAAAAAACGAATTTGGCCTTCCCGGATGATTGTGTAATATCCGTCACATGGTATGGATAGATATCCGGTCGATTATCAAGATACAATTCCAGTGCCAAGGATAGCCGTGCTTCATCCGGGGGATAATGGTCAAAATTGATCCTGATTTCTTCAATGCGCAACTCCAAGGCGTTCTCTAAAATCTGTTCAGGTGTTCGGACGTTGGGAGCCTGATGAAGAACCTCATGCAACAGGCTATTGGCGCGGTTAATGACCTGGCGAGGATGCATTTCCTGGGCACGCAGCATTTTGTGCAGCTTATCTTCATACCCGGGGTAAAACGGGTACATCTCATTGGACGTTTCCACATCATCCAATGCCGTCCCCAGACGTGTACGGATCAGTTCGAGACTTTGCCGGCGGTTGCAACCTTTCAGGTCTGACAGGTTGGCCTTGAAGCGTCCGGAGCAGAAATCATCGAATTTCAGTTTAAACTTGCGCTCCCAATCCTGGGCTCGGAAAAATGCAACGGGCAGCATCGCTTTCCGAATGTCGCTTAAAAAAAACACCATGCTTTGAAATTTTTTGATCTGTTCAGTGTTATGCAAATTTTCGAGCTGATCAAAAAAAACAATCAACGGACGTCCGTAAAGGTTCAACAAAATATCCAATGATGCCAGGATTTCCTGCGCTTCCTGTTCCAATTCGGAAGGGGTCTTGCCGGAGCGATCACAGACGTTTAAAAAGCGATTATCCCTTGCATCGGTCACGCGTCCCATCAACCACTGTTTGGCCGCTATGCGCTTGGATTCGTCAAAACAGTATTGAAGCAGCACGTTGACAAATGCCGGGTGAAGTTCGCTGTTGCGCTTCAACAAGCAATCGGTGCCATAACGCACCATATTGGCTTTCATCACCTCCGGTATAAACCTGCGATTGAGGATTTCCGGGGGAGCGGACTGAAATTTTAACGCACGCCGGCGAATTTTTTCACTTCCGGCATCATTTGCCGCGGAGATAAGCAGGGTAATGGTGATTTTCCCGGCCAAAAAATCAAACTGGCTATGTTTGGCACCCATGGCATAGGTGTGCGTCAGGTTGTTGATGATTTCACGCAACAGGTATCTGAAGCCTTGACCGGCATCAATAAAAGGAAGGATATAGGCGAAGCAATAGGGAAAAGCGGCGCTTTGGCTTTGTTCAATCAGGCGTCCGATCAGATGCGTTTTGCCGCTTCCGGCCTCGCCGAGTACAGCAGCGGCGCAAGGTTTATGGGGGTGCTGTTTTTTTTGGGCAAAAAGGGTTTGCAGCCCGTGGAAAACGTCATCGCCCAAACCGGGGACGTCAGGATAGCGCGCCGCCCTGGGATCACCGGCGGCATTGGATGAAAATGGGTTATCAGTTTTTAAGATTGCGAAAATATTTTTTTCGCCGGTCATACCGCCTTTCTCCAACTGACGGTGATATAAAGGTCGCCAAATTCATCCTCATAGGCGTCGTCGACTTCATCTTCCGCCAGATCGCCGGGATTGCCCGGATGAGCGGCTAAATAGCCTTCCACCATAAGCGTGTCAAGCATCTTATCAAATTGGGAGTGCCGCCATTTGAGATTGCGCCGAATGTGATGGATAAAGACATAATCGGAACCCTTGCTGACGGCGTCATACGCTTGCCGGAACTGAATAATGGATGCCTTTTTATCCGCTTCACGAGATTCGGCATTCGTTTTTGGGATATCTGCCGGAACGGGACGGCCAGGTTTTTGGGCTTTAGCCGTTTTCGCCGACAGGCAAAGAATTAGTTTTTCAGTGGAGCTTAACTTCGCTTGCACAATCCCCTTTTCTAAAAGGGTGTTGACTGTTTTTATCAACTCATTTTTTTTTAAGGGAAAGTGCTGATTAAGCTGCCCGAACGTCTTAGAGCGCTTGGTCTGTATATAACCGACTAAAAGGTCACTGTTGGGAACATTGCGAACCAGGTATTGTGAATTTTTGTATTTCAGACAACGAAAAGTTTCAGGTAAAGGGGTTAAGGCCGATTTGACGTCATCCTGTTTGATGTTGCCGGTTTTGGCAAGGCCGAGTCTTATGCGTTCGGAAACGGACGTGAACCTGATGAACTGTTTCAACGTCATAAAATCAAGTGTGTGCTTTTTAAATGCGTTTGCAAGCACTTGGCAGATATACGTCGTGCGGTGCCCCTTTGACATCAGTTTCTCCGATTTTGGCAATTTATTATTTGGTGGATAAGGCTTTGGAGCAGATTGAACGAATCGTAACCGTTCAATCCCCCTACGTGCAAACAAACGTGGGACAGCTTCCCACGCTACACACTTACGCACGGTTGCGATCATGTAGAGCGGAAAGCCGTTCCGCTCAGGGCGGACGGTTTCAACGAATTACTTCGGAGGTACCGTCTCTTAGCTCTATACGCCAAAGTCAGACCAGGCAGAGACTTGCACCGATCGTTACGAGGCAGAGCCTCGCAACGATCAGCGAGCTTAATTTGTCCCGCATCTTGTGTTTCTAATCACTTCCCCATGTCTTCGCCGCTTCGCCGGCCTGGCTGCCGGCTTCTTCAACCGGGTCTTCAGCGTTTTCCGTTTCCGCACTCTGCCGAGTGTCAGCAATAATGGGGTTGCCTTCGCTATCGATCAGCACTGAAAGCGTGAGGCCGACTTTATAATTCAGTTTGATAGCAACTTGATCATTATGTACGACGGTATCGCCATCTTTGAAACTGATTTCATCGGCATCTGTAAAAGAATACTGTTGATTAAAAAATTCACGAAGCCGATCAAGGTCAATGGAAGCCCTGATCATACCGATCATTTCACGCTTGGCGTTTTTCATGATATCAGAATCAAGCGTTATCCTGCTCATTTTCATCCTCCTTTTTTATTTATGAATGTAGAATTTAAAAACATTTCTGATGAAAAAAGGTTTGGCAGAGGCGTATAGTGTTCTTTCAATATTTGTATCGCCAAAATTCAACCTTTTCCCTTTGCCAATATTTCTTTAGTCAATTGGAAATAACCCTGTGCACCGGATGATGCGGCATTTTGGACAACCAGCGGTCGTCCGAAGCTCGCTGATTCCCGCAGTTGCGTGCTTCGGGGGATAACAGTCTCAAAGAGACGATGCCTGATATGCTTGCGAGCACTTCGGACAATCCGTTCGGAAATATCTTCACCCCGATCATACATGGTTAGAAGGACACCGGCCAGTTTGATCTTCAGATGATGTTTTTTTTTAATACATATTAACGTCCGAAGGGTGTGTCGCAGAGATTGAAAGGCCAATAGCTCACATTGAAGCGGAATTAAAACAGAATCGGATGTGATAATGGCATTGACCGCCAGAAAACTGGCCGGTGCCGCAGCCGTGTCGATAATAATGTAATCGAAGTCAGTTCTGAATCGTGCTAAAAGTGCGTGTAAAAACCTTTCTTTGCCAACCATTGAGATCGGTATCGCATCATTTTGCATGATTTCAAGCGGAGCCGGGATCACTTTTAACAACTCAAGGCAACTGTGGGCGATCACTTCAGCCGCAAGATCAGTTTCCTGGAACGCGCGTTGAAATGCCTGGCCGGTTTTTATATCATGAATTCCGACGCTGGCGGTAGCACTGCCTTGGGGGTCGCAATCAATTAACAAAGTGCGTTGACCGGCAGAGGCCAGGGCGGCGGCAAGATTCACAGCCGTGATCGTTTTGCCCACGCCACCTTTCTGGCTAACAATACAGATAGTACGTCCCATGGAATACTTAAAAATGATCGGTATTTTGATTAATATGTAACTGTATAATCATTTGATTATAAAATAATCATTATATTGCACATTTGAAGAATGGCTGCAATATAAAATTTGGACTAATGTTGCATAAGCCTTTATTCACCCGTTACCAGTTGCAATGCCTGTTATTGCTTCTTTAAAGCGTGTTTGAAAAATCCCCCGCAAATAGTGTAACAGCGCGGGAAGCTTCCCCGCGTTTGTTTGCACGTAGGGGAGCGAACGGTTACAGATTTTGCATAATAGTTCACCTTTTCCCTAATAATATTGCAGAAGGCGATTTTATTATTTGAAAATTATCAGGGAAGGAGATGGATTACCACTTCTATATGAAGTTATTGCGTCAACTGAAAATTCAAGAGAATTTCGTTTTTACAGCCAACATGTTCTCGTTACTGTTAGCAAGCGTCCGTTTGCCAAAGCCCCATTATCACTTCTATTTCTAAAGCTGATTTTTCGCCATTGAACTGACGGCCGGATTCACCCGAAAGAATATCTTTGTCATACAGGTAAGATGTTACCCGGGGACCGCAAAAAGCGCCTTGGCAGGCACCTTTGCCGACCCTGCTGCGCAATCCGATGGTATTCAAATCCAGATGGCCGTTTTCGTTACGAATCGAAGTGATCAGCGTATCAACCACGCTTTTGGGAACCATTTCACATTCGCATAGCAAAATATCATCACTGTCATGGTGTTTCAGCCATAAGCGGGGCCAATCCGGGTTCCGTCCGCATACCGTGAATAGGGATGACCTGCATTTTTTAAAAAAATAAGTAACTCAGTAAAGGCATCCTTGATTTCTTCTTTTTGAATCCGTGCATAGGGATGGTCCGATATATCATGCACAAGCGCGTCAATCCCGGCCCAGAGATCGTCCCATCTTTGGGAAGCGCTGATGGGATGCACGCCTGTTAAATCAAGCAGACCGCTGACAAAAACGCTCTCACCGCTGCGACCTGCCTGGATCGTTTTGACCCCACGGTTTACGGCAAAAAGCGCAGCCGCCATACCGGCCATACCCGCGCCGTCAATGTCAGATCACAGGTAACAGGTAACAGTTTCTGATTTTGACATCGCAAAATCCTTAATTTTATGAATTGAACTTGTCTTGTTCCAACGCTCCGGCGTTGGAACACACATCACTGACGCTCCGGCGTCAGCAGGCAATACATGTTGTATCGCCTTTATTTATTTGTTTAATGGATTGATTGTCCGTTTAAATATGATAAAAAAGAGGAGAGTGTCAAGGCAAAAGAAGGCATCTTTCATTTGATGTTTTACAGTTCTGCGCCGTCTGTGTTAAACTATTAATTCAGTAAATCTTTGAAAATCAGAACACACATAATCTTCTTTCTTACAAATCTATTCACGAACCTTTTGATAACTGGTACTACAAATTGGAAGTTCATCCAGCATACCGATGGCCCGATGGCCTAAGCTTTTGACAGCAAGTAGGTGGGGGACGAACTTACAAATCGCTGTACTAGGCGGCGGATGAATTTATCGGGCATTATATGAATTATCGTAAACAGAACAGCCCGTCTTTAAAATATAAACTGCCTGAAACCGATTTCCGGCTTCAATCTGTCAGCACGCGCTATCCATGTAATTGGCTAGACGGGTTACGCTCGAATCCACAAAAAGGGTGTCTATGCTTTTCCGTGGGGCAGCCGAAATATATGGCTCATCGTAACGAGCGAGATTCCTGAAACGGAAAGGAATGCGGTATGGCTGATGTTCAGCACCATACAGCCAAAGGTTAAATACGGCATTGATCATTATCAGGGCAAACTTGATGAAATGAGCAGCGCTATCAATCAGTTGGTTTTCAAATACCGGGATGAAAGGATAATTGACATGCCTTACACAGTAGAAGATTACAGGAAAGAGATGGAAAAAAATGTTCTCAGAAGCATAACACCGAAAAGGCTTTTTGAATTTTTTCCTCCGGTGAACAACTTCTCAAAGGTCTTACTGTGGAACAGCTTCTTGAGGGGCTTACGACGGAAAATATCCTCAAAGGAATTACTGCCGATTACATGAGGCAATCAATCGAATGCTCGCCCGTGGAGTGCGTTTAAGCGAGGGGATCATTAACTTTGCACTTAAGCAGGTGGGTGAATAAATGAGTGGATCCGGGGATATAGGGACATCCATGATATTGGGTAAATAGGCATCCGACCCTGCCGGCAAATTGAAGCTTATCTAAAGCAACTGCGGCAGAAAGCGGAACGGAAGTATTGCCTTGTTTTCCTGTCTAAATCCGTCCCCCTCCCTGTTTATGATTATTTTTGATTGCATTGCTTTAATCTGATCTATCTCGCTAAAATCCCTTCTAAAAAAATCCTTGTAGTTCCGCATATACACGGATTTCATGTAAGAACAGGGATTCATAAGAAAAGGATGAATCCCTTTCTTATTATCCTCTTCTTATGCACAATCCGTGTAGATAGTTTGCTGCAATATGCATCATCATCTGAATATCGTACTGTAGGAATATTCCATCATGGGGCAGCAGTTCAGACAATGTTGATGCTCGAAAATAGTGGGCAGAACACGATTGTTTATCGTAGACAACATTTTGCCTACCAAACTTGGCTAAACAGCCCTGATTAGGTGATTTAGACGAAAGATGAATTTGCTCCCTTTTTCAAATCAATTTAAAATTTTTCCAGTAACGTATCGGTAGCGTAAGAAGTTATTTTTTAGTCCTTCGTTA
>JAOZRC010000266.1 GCA_029940345.1 Desulfobacterales bacterium | reverse complement strand
CTCTGACCTGAAGTGATAGTAATCCAATCAACATTGCTTATGGCATTCCATTCACAATTTTCCGGTGCAGTCACATTAACATTGCCCACACCGCCTGACGCAATAAAAGAGGCAAAGGAAGGGTCAATGCTGTAAGAGCAGGAGAAGCCCTCTTGTATAACAGTAAAGGTTTTATTCGCAATTGTAACAGTTCCGTTTCGCTGTGTCGTGTCAGAATATGAATCAACTGAAAACTGAACGGTTCCGCTGCCTTTGCCATTATTTTCGGAAGTTATCGTTATCCAGTCAACATCGCTGGAGGCAGTCCAATCGCAATCAGACAGGGCAGTCAAACTGATGCTGCCGACGCCGCCCGATGCGCTAAAGGATGCGCTGGAAGGAGTTATCGTATAAATACAATCAACATCGTCATTGCCACCAGCCGATAATCCGGTGACTCTGACCGGCGAAAAACGATCCGTTGTTGAACTGTCACCCAGTTGTCCATAGTTGTTATCGCCCCATGCCCATATTGAATAATCATCTTTTATCCCCAGCGTATGGGAAAACCCGCCGGATATGGCAATGACATTAGTCATATCGGGAACTTGATACGGTGTGTGCCGATCTGTTTTGGCGCCATCACCGAGTTGACCGTAGCCATTGAATCCCCAAGTAAACAAGGTTCCATCTTGTGCGAGGGCGACCGTATGATATCCTCCTCCGGATATGGCAATAATATTTTCAAGACCAGTCACTTGTACCGGTATCGGGCTGGCAGTCGTTGTTCCATTGCCCAGTTGACCGTAATTATTATTTCCCCATGTCCATACGGTTCCGTCGGTTTTAAGGGCTGCGGTATGCGAGTAGCCCGCAAATATTGTTGAGATATTATCAAAATTCGGCACTTGCATGGGAGTATGATGATTTTCCATTGTACTATCACCCAATTGACCGTAATCATTACGCCCCCAATTCCAAACGGTTCCGTCATTTTTAAGCGCTACCGTATGGTAACCACCGGCTGTAACGGTAATGATATCGTCAAGATAGGCAACCTGTACAGGTAAAGAACGATTTGAGGTTGTATTATCACCCAACTGTCCATATCCATTGGCACCCCATGCCCATACAGTTCCGTTTTCTTTGAGCGCTATGGAGTGGGCGAAACCATTTGCTATGGCTTTAACAGCGTTCAGCCCAGATATTGGTACTGGTAAAACTCGATCGATATTTGTGCCGTCACCGAGTTGACCATAATAATTGCTACCCCAAGTACGAAGCGTTCCATCGTATCGAAGTGCGGTTGTATGATGGCCGCCGGCAGCAATTGCCTTAATGTTAATAAGATCAACGACTTGTACTGGTGTTGAACGATTGGTTGTTATTCGGTTACCCAGTTGACCATATTCATTTGATCCCCATGTCCATACCGTCCCATTCTCTTGAAGTGCGACGGTATGATTGATACCCCCATCTAGAGCGATTACCCGGTTTCCTTTGGGTTTGAGAATAATTCTCAGTTCATTATAAATGTAATCCGATGCTGAAATGGCCAAATGATCAGTAGCAGTCATATCCATAACAAATAGCTCACCTGTTATATTATCTGCAATCGTGTATGTCCAGGCATCTGTTAAGTCTGCAAGTTCCCAGTAAATAGTAATGTCAGTATTATCTCCAAAGGCATATTCGAGAAGGAAAGAGTTTTCCTGATTAATGCTGTTTTTTCCAATAATATGTTTTGTTTCGCAACCATCTATTTCAGCATGATAATTTGGCGGGCATCCGGCCCAAATACAAGGTAAAGGCGGCGGCATGTCCCCCCCGTTATCAATATCACACCAATCCTCACTCGTTGGATCAATACCGATTGTCTGTACTTCGGTATATTGGCCATTCGTAACTGTTATGGGGGTAAAGACGGCATCGGTTTGTTCAGAGTAGGTTATTCCGACATTCGTGGTTTCACCTTCTTCAATTTGGACTAATTTATTATCAGGTTGTTTCCACCCTGAAACAGTCTTAAATTCAACCGTATGGCTGCCGACGGATAATCCCGTTATCGTTTCACCGCTATCAAGCCATTCACCTCCATCGACTTGCCATAGCGCACCGGCATTAATTACATCCGGAGGCATGATGACAACATTTAGCGAACCGGGTGTAAGAGTCGGGTTCAATGATAGTTTAAAATCGCCGGTTTTATCACTATAAGAAGTTGTTGCTTCGATAGTGTAGGTGCCGGCTGAAAGTGTTTTTGTGATTCTGGCATTATAGCCATCACCACCGCAACAATTCGAAGTTACAATATTCCCATCAATTTCTGCTCCGGATATCAAATACAGATAAGGCAGAACTTCGGATTCAAGATCAATTTGAACTTCGGTTTCGGTCACAAGAGTGAAGGTGTAATACCAAGCGAAACGATTCGATCTGTTCACCGAATCGCAATTCATTGACCAGAAGTTGTGAATCTCATCCCTCATATTTATTGATCGGATACATCCGTTTTCGTAACCGGTTTGTCTGACCTGCGTTGTAAGAGGCGCTGAGATGTTCCCTTCCGTATCCGACACATATACAGCAATACCGTAAATGCCGTAGCTTGTGAAGTCGCTGTATGTTCCCTCATAGATGCCGGTTTCAGGATTTTCAACAAGTTCAATGTTGGGCAGGTCGGTTATGGGAGTTCCGCACAGATTTGGCAGACCTTCCGGCGGTGTGATGACAGCCCATACTTTTTCAATTGTCCCTGTAGTGGTGACATTCCGAGCCCAAATACCAGCCGATGTTATTCCGTCGCTTAATGTGATTTCGGGAGATATTTCTTCAGTCAGCGGTCCGGCACTGGCCAGCATGATACCGACACCAATGGTGTAATTTCTTGCCAATTTACCATCATTTTTATCATTGCCTTCATCATTACCAGAATCGTTCAATAGTGCTATGATGGGATTATTTTGTGTCGCTTTTTTAATAGCATCTTTAGCATTATTAAAGCATTTTTCAACTTTTTCACCGTTAAACACCCATCTCCAAAAGTAGCCGGAAAAAGAAACATCTCCTTGGGATTGAAACAGCGCAAGATTATTTGCGGACGTACTGGTTATCACAATACGTTCTTTATCTTCAGGTGGTATCAATTTAGGCAAAAAACTTCCGGAACAACTGGCATCATAAATAACCGTCACTTTATCCGTTATGTTATTTTCAGTTTGCAAATCATTCAACCATTCGCCCAGTTGCAGTGCCATTAAGTTATCATCAGTGTCAGCACCAAGATAAAATTCCTCCGCACCGCCATTTCCCACCATATAGATTACCACATCTTGTGTCTGTTGAGCCGCCCATATCTTAATAGTATCACGGATATTGCCAGTGGTAGGGGTTACTGTCGGATAGTTGACATCGGGAATACTTTGGGGACTGATAAGATAAACATCTTCATAAGCATACCCCTGAAAAGAGAGCGCCTTACAGGCCAGTTTTACGTTTTTTTCTATGGCTGGCCAGAGTGAATCCGAAGGCGAATTTCCGGCGATAATTATCGCCCGTCGTTTTAACGGGTTGGTAACTGTTACAGTTGTCAATTTCGGAATAGACGTATTTTCCATATTATCTTGTGCATAAATAGTGATCAGATATATTCCTGATTTATTAAACTGATCGTATGTTGCCTGGTAATTGTCCGGTTGGCCATCTATGGGTGTAAAGTCGATTGAAGGAAGATTTGTTACAGGGTTATCCGATTCATTCAGATTATAATCCGGCGGTCTGATAACAGCCCAGACTCGCACAATTTCTCCATCATTATCATACACATTTTCAGCGCGAAGAGTTGTTGAAGATGTATCTTGAATGGTTTGCTCCTCTGATACATTTCCGATAACCGGAATTGCACCCTGATATATGGTTCCGTTACCGATATAGGTAATCTTTGCCAAATCGCCGTCACCGTCAAAATTATCTTTATTACTGCCTATGCCGTTACCGTTATCATCTAAAAGCGGATGCTGATTATCAAAAGTGTACTCCAAAGCCTCTTCGGCAAGATCAAATGTATCTTTAACATTCAATCCGAAAAGAATATTAGTCCAGAAATATTTAGAAAATGAAATTGAAGCGGAGGAATAAAAATGAGCATTCTCACCATTACTGGCACTGCTAATAACAATTCGTTTCTTGCCATCCGGTAGTTTCAGTTTATCCAAAAAACTCCCTGATTGACATGCTTCAAAAATTACTGAGACTGTACCTGAAATTTTATTTTGAAGTGTTTCCAGCCATTCGGAAAGCTCACTGCTATTCAATATATCTTTTCCGCTCATACGAAATTTTCCATCACCCCCATGATCTGCAAGATAAATTACGACACTGTCCGCATCCGCTGCCCACACTTCGATTGCGTCCTTCAATTTTTCGTTAGTAGCGTTGCCATCCACATCATCCGGCACACCGTTATCATCAAGATCAAGCTCCATATTTGATGACAGATAATGAATGGTTTCTTTGGTAAATCCTTGGTAAGTAAGCGCTTTGTAGGCATAATTGGCGCATATCTGTGTTTCTTCCCAAAGGCTATCATCTATTTCACGCCTACCAGCTACAATAATAGCCTTTTCATTTTTATCCGAAGCGCGTCTTTTTGTAAAAACCTGTACCCTGGCGTTAATTGAATCCACAACATATATTTTTCCGGCAGCACTTATATACAGGTCTATTGGTTGGTTTAAACTGCCGGGTGCGGAGCCGAATTCACCAAATTCGGCAATCAAAACACCATCAGCATCGAATTTAAGGATACGATGGTTACCGGAGTCCGCAACAAAGACAAAGCCATCACTATCGACGGCAATACCTTTGGGGTTGTTAAACGTATTGATTTCACTGTTAAAATTATTCCATTGAGCTTTAAAAACACCATTGGTGTCAAATTTTTGAATACGATTATTGCCGGTGTCGGTCACATAAACAAATCCATTGTTATCATCAACAGCTATGCCATAAGGCATATCAAACTTGCTTTCACCGCTGCCGCTTTCTCCCCATGACATAACAGACTGATTTTCAAAATTAATTTTTTTGATACGATTGTTGCCGGTGTCAACGACAAACATAAGATTATCGTTGATAATTGTAAGATCACGGGGGGAATCAAACTCACCATATTGCCCCAGTTTCTCTTTTAAATCACCATCTTTTGTGAACTTGAAAATTTGATGCTTTTCAGTGTCTGTTATATATATAAAACCGTTGCTATCAGATGTTATTCCGCCTGGATTG
This sequence comes from Desulfobacterales bacterium, assembly GCA_029940345.1. Classification (GTDB taxonomy): domain Bacteria; phylum Desulfobacterota; class Desulfobacteria; order Desulfobacterales; family JAUCGF01; genus JAUCGF01. The sequence goes on along the minus strand of JAOZRC010000266.1, from coordinate 2,041 downwards.
CGAAATACCTCTTCCTCATCAGGATCCCATTCAGTCACCCATTTATTGATGAACACACCTTCGAGGGTAAAGTTTTGAGTCCGGTTCCTACCGATATCGCTTACATATACAGTGCCATCATTGTTATCTACGGTTATACACTGCGGATGATAGAATTCGCCATCCCAGCGGCTGTACCTTTGCCAGCTACGCACAAAATTACCAAGCGGCTTGAACTTCTGGATACCGTTGTTGCCTGTATCGGCCACATAGATATACCCCTGACTGTCAACGACAACATCTTTCGGAGAAGAAAAATATGCTTGAAAAATGTCCCAGTAAATTCCAGGCATTCCCCCATAATCCATCCCTTCGTCTATAATAACAGGAATAGAAGGAGGAAAATCATCTGAACCTGAACTTCCATCAATGTAAATATATTCACCGTCTTGAGCGAACTTCTGTATGCCGTTTTTTTCATCAGCTATATAAACAAAATCATTTTTATCAATTGTAATGCCATTGGGTTCGACAAATAGGCCCGGCGGACACCCGCTGCTAGTGGCATTGCGCGGACAAATACCGTAGTTGCCAAATTTGCTTAAAAATTCCCCTTCTGATGTAAACCTTTGAATACGTGAATTGTCAGTATCGACAACAAACACAACATTGTTACTATTTATCGCAATATCTCCGGGACTGCCAAATTCGCCTTTTTCATTCCCTTGAGTACCCCATTTTTTTTCATAATTACCATCGGGTGTGAATTTTACAACACGATGGTTGCCGGTATCCGCAACATAAACAAAGCCTTCGCTGTCTATGGCCACACCTTTGGGCAAATTTAATTCTCCATTTCCGTTTCCTAACGTCCCGAATTTTGATTTGAAATCGCCATGCAATGAAAATTGTTGGATACGATGGTTTCCAGTGTCAGCAACATAGACAAAGCCGTTTTTGATATCGATTGCAATGCCTGTCGGCGCATTGAATTCTCCATCGCCATTTCCGCTTTTGCCCCAATTGGTTATCAGATTGCCGTCTTTGGTAAATTTCTGGATACGATTATTATTACTATCCACGATGTATATGTAATCATTGTCATCAACGGCCATTCCCCACGGCGCGCTAAATTGATGGACTGAAAAGCTTACGGGCCATAATCTTTCAAATCTATAATTTTCCAAAGCAAAAGCTGGGTTATGAAAAATAATACCGATAAAGCTGAAAAGAATAATACCCCAGGTTTTTAATTGATTAATTGCCATAATTTTCATTTCATGTTCTCCTTTTTTAGTAACACTTAGAGTAACAAAGCATGAAGATATTTCTGATGCGACCTGTTCCAACGCTCCGGCGTTGCGAACACTTTTGCGTACGGGACGCCAGGCACCCTGTTATGCGTTCTGACGCAGAAGCGTCAGAACGAGAAAGAACGATTTTTATAAAATCACCCAATATGTCTTTGCCAAGTATATTATGATTTAATATACGGCATTTAGCGATAAAATTGTCGGTGAATATTTCAAAAAAGTAGCATTGATATCCGTATTCGCCACATTTTACTAAGCCATCGAACTGCCATTTTGCCTGAATCGTTGAATTAACTACCTTTTGGATAAGCATAATAAGCGATACCTTCATACCGCCATACATCGGTCTGTTCCAACGTATTTTTTTCATTTTCATCGCGGGTGTATAGATGCTTTCTTAACCCCTCGCTATACAGACGATAGATCGGAACCAAACCCTCTTGCCAATTGGGGAAAACATACCAGGCAATCCCTTCGTAACGCCATACATCGGTCTGTTCCAGCGTGTTTTTTTCATTTTCATCAATCGTGAACAGATGAATTTTCAAACCTTCGCTGTACAACCGATAAACCGGCACCACACCATTTTGATAGTTCGGATAAACAAACCATGCAACTCCCTCGTAACACCACACATCGGTCGGTTCCAATGTGTTTTTTTCGTTTTCATCAATGGTAAAAAAATGCACTGTCGGCCCTTCACTGTATAAACGGTAAACCGGCGCGATAAGGGATGATGAAGAGTTTGA
>JAOZRC010000948.1 GCA_029940345.1 Desulfobacterales bacterium | reverse complement strand
TTTGTCCTCGTTCTCACACTTTTTCACTTCGATCACGACTTTCCAAACAGGCTCTAAGTAAATTCAATCCATCTTCAACCAATTTAATGATAGGGAATGACACCAAACATCGAACAACGAATGTTGAATGGAACAACATGATGACATCCGAATTTGAAAAGATTGTACAGCAAATTGCCACCGTGATTCGGGGAAAAGAGGAACAAACCCGACTGGCGCTCACATGTTTGCTGGCCAAAGGCCACCTGTTAATTGAAGATATTCCGGGTATTGGCAAAACCACTTTGGCCAAGGTGCTGGCCAAATGCCTGGGGCTGCATTTCCAACGGATTCAGTTCACCAGTGACATGCTTCCCGGTGATATTTTGGGTGTTTCGGTGTTTGATAAAAACAGCGCTACGTTTGTGTTTCATCCGGGCCCGATTTTTTCCCAAGTGCTGTTAGCCGATGAAATCAACCGGGCCACGCCCAAAACCCAAAGCGCGCTTTTGGAAGCCATGGAAGAACGCCAGGTGACAATAGAAGGTGAAACCCGCCAATTACCTCCGCCTTTTTTTGTCATTGCCACCCAAAATCCGTTAGAACATTCAGGAACGTTTCCTTTGCCAGAATCCCAATTGGACCGATTTTTAATGCGCATTGAACTGGGCTATCCCGATCGTGTGGCTGAAAACCGACTGCTTAAAAGCAACGATGCAGCTGATGCGCTGTCCCGGATTGAGCCACGCCTGAGCCATTCTGATGTTGTCAGTATCCAAAACAAGATTGAACAGGTGCATATATCCGATGCCTTGTTAGCGTATCTTCAGGATTTATTGGAATTCACCCGCAATGCATCCCATTTTCATATCGGGCTTTCACCGCGGGCCGGTCTGGCGCTTTTACGCGCTGCCCGCGCCTGGGCTTTATTACACGGACGCGATTTCGGGTTGCCGGAAGACCTCCAAAAAGTGATGCCGTGGGTGGCAGGCCACCGGTTGCGCGACCGGGATGACCTCGGCATGTTGCCACGCGATCGTTTGACAACTCTTTTAGAAGAAGTGCCGATTCCTTAGATATGCAATGGAAATTCCGCCAGCGTCGCCTCAAAACAGACCCGCCGGTGACGCTGCCTCATCAATTGGTTCGGCGTCAGATCTATATTTTGCCGACCCGGCATGGTTTGGTTTTTTTGCTTATTTTGTTTGCGATGCTGATCGGTTCGGTCAATTATAACAACAATCTCGGATTCTTGCTGACCTTTCTTTTGGGAAGTATGGCATTTGTCTCAATTCTGCACACCTTCAGGAACCTGTCCGGCATTCAGATTATGGCCGTTTCGGGCAAACCGGTGTTTGCCGGTAATGACGCTGCGATTGAATTGGTAATCAGGACGCCTGAACATGCCCGCATGGCTGTGAGTTTTAAATTTGCTCAAGGACAATATCAACGTCGGAATTTGGAAACTTCGCATGATAATCGCATCACACTTACAGTGCCGACTTCGCAAAGAGGACGATTGCAACCGGGGCGTCTGACCGTTTTCAGCCGCTATCCCCTGGGATTGTTTTACGCCTGGTCGCCATTTCAACCCGAAATCGACTGTATTGTGTATCCGCAACCGAAGCTGACACCGTTTATAACCGCTGACGGGACCGTTGGCGAGACAGATCAGGATACACGGCGACGTAAACCCGGTGTTGATGATTTCGAGGGCTTGCGTCTGTATCAACCCGGTGATCCGCTTCAGCATATATCCTGGAAAGCCTATTCCCGCGGATTGGGGTTAATGACCAAGCAGTTTGTCGGGACCACAGGCGCATCACCGTTATTGGATTGGGATATGTTTAAAACCAAGAACACCGAAAAACGCCTGTCCATGCTGTGTTACCTGGTTCTTCAGACACATCGCATGAATATCACGTATGGTTTGCGCCTGCCCGGTGTGGAAATTGCGCCGGCCAAAGGCGAAACCCATAAACACAAATGCCTGAAAGCGCTG
>JAOZRC010000265.1 GCA_029940345.1 Desulfobacterales bacterium | reverse complement strand
AAATATTTTATCTGTGCGGTTAGCTGTAGCGCGGGAAGCCGTCTCGCGCAGGATGCGTTTGAAAGTCAAACGAAACGAATGGTCCGGTTTACAACGGAGAACTGAGATGACAGGTATAATAACCAAACTTGTAAAAATAATAGGTTCGGAAACCGAGCCGGAAACCATCAACGCCCAGGTAAATATCAACATGCAAAGCGGCGGCCATCCGTATAAAGAGGTTGAACTGGCCGTGCAACAGGCCCAACGAGAATTTATCCGCCGATTAGTCAAACCGGTTTGCATATCACAACGAATAAGGCCTGGGTGCTTGAAAGCATCCGAATCACCGCTTTATCGGAACGCGCCTCCGAACTGGTGCGCCTGACGCAGCAGGATTTGGAATTGGATGATCAGGATTTGCTTGCCTGGATCAAAGAAAAATGCAGGTCGGATAACGACTTTTTCAAAACCGAGTATTGGGAACAGGTGATCATTCAACCCGATTCAAAACAGGGCTTGCAAACAGATGGTGATGCTTATGAACAGGCTTTGAAATCCGATTCGGCAGCAACGCCTTGATATTTTCGAAAGAGAGGCAGGATTTTTTTCGGTGTTGTTTTTAACCCTGAAAATATGGGTTTAACTTACATTTCGCACTTGGAAAGCTAAATTTGACGAATTTAAATAACATAACAAATCAATAGTTTAGGTTGTCAACATCTTTATTTTCTATTCAGCAATCCCTTCAGTCATGGGCTGAATCATAAAAAATATTCACTATCTGGAGGACAAATCGGTTGATACCGTAAGATATTTAGTGGCTGAACGGAAAATAGAATTATGATTAATTATAATGTGTTATGAATATAATTGGATTTGAAACATTGACTCATTTCTCATAATTGCCAACTAAATGAGAAACATGAAAATTCAATCAAGTCACAAAACAAATATATTTGGCATCATTATATTTATTAATAAACATTTAGTTATGTGTTAGAAATGAGAAATAAATGAGATTTCTCATGAAATTTTCCATGTTCTCATAAGAAAATTATTCATTTCGTAATTTCTTAATTAACTCTCTGTGTTTGGCAAGGTTGATCAGCCGTTTTTTTTCTTCCCATTCGTATTGCATAAATTACCGGCATAAATTCAGATACCGTTCCCATGTTCACAAATTTTTCTAAATGATTTCGACGGGAGCATGGGAACCGGAACACAAAGCCACCGCTTCTTAACGCGCCCCCTTAGGCGTAGCCACTTTGAAAAACACCGCATAAAGCACCGGCACAAAAAGCAGCGTCAGCACCGAGGCGAAACCGAGGCCGAACACAATGGTCACTGCCATAGCGATGAAGAAGCCATCCTGAAAAAGTGGAATCATGCCCAACATGGTAGTCGCTGCAGCCAGCAAAACCGGGCGCATACGACTGACGCCGGAATCGACAATGGCGTCAAACTTCGCTTTGCCATCCCGAATATCCGAATCGATCTGATCGATCAAAACAATGGCATTTTTTATAAGCATACCGGCCAGACTCATCAAGCCCAAAAGTGCCATGAAGCCGAAAGGCTGATCAAAACTTAACAGGCCCGCGGTAACGCCAATCAGGGCCAAAGGCACTGTGAGCCAGATAATCAAAGGCTGTTTAAAGGCATTGAAAAGCAGGATCACTGCAATAATCATCATACCGAAATAGATCGGAATAGATTTAGCGAGCTGAGTCGTTGAATCGGCTGAATCTTCGATCTCACCCGACCATGAGATAAAATATCCGGGCATATCTTTTAACGGAATCATATCATCATATTTTATCGGGATCGTTTTCGCTGTTAACGTGGTTAGCGGATCCACGCCCGGTTGTGACGTTTTGCCGAAATATTGGTCCACATCTACATTCAATGTTTTTTCAATTTTCGGTTTCAGTTTTTGGAAAAGCTCGGACGCAAGCTCGCCACGGGTGTCACAGTGCAGTTTGATCATCGAACGGCGATGCCAACGTGAAATTCTCGCGTTTTCAGATTCTGTTGTCAACCCATTCACCACCTGGGAAAACGGAACATTTTCCTGCGCCGACGGGCTGTAAATTTGCACTTCCCTGATATTTTCCATGGTGTTGCGTTCATCAGCCGGCGCGCGGGCAAAAATCGGAATCAGTTCGATGCCCTCCCGAAAATACCCGGTGACCGTACCAATGAAATCAGACTGGAGTGCCTGGGCAATCATGGGGCGTGAAATGCCGAGTTTCCGGGCGCGGTCTTCCGCTATCTCCGGTTGTACAACTTTAATCCGTGAGCCCCATTCGGTGCGCACTGCCTTGGCCATGGGTTCCGTCTCCATAATCGCCAACACTTTGTCGGCCAGACCACGCAGCACATCCGTATTCGGGCCGTTGATTCGCAGTTGAATTTTGCCGCCATCGCCGGGACCCAATAGAAATTTTTTCACATTAACGGTGGTATCAGGAAACATCTCTTCCAGATCTTTCTGGATACGGGGTGATATTTGGTCGATCAATTCGGCATCTTTCACACCGACCAAAATACTGCTGTAATGCGGGCCCGAATCGATTGGTACCGTATAAGTCAGCAAAAACCGTGAGTGCCCTTGGCCGATGGCAGCAACAACGTCCGTAACACCTTCTGTTTTCAGCAAATATTTTTCCATGCGGCTCACACCCTTTTCAGTATCCCGAATATGCGTGCCTTCACGGAATTGGCATTCAACCATAAACTGCGGCCGGGTGGAAGGCGGGAAAAATAGCTGTTTGACAAAACCGAAGCCATACAAAGATGTTGCAAAAAGGCTCAAAACAATAGCGATAGTGATCCATCGAAATCGAATCGCCCCGATCAGGCCCTTGCGGTAAATGCGGTAAAATGCACCTGCGTAAGGGTCTTGTTGTTCGGTGCCGATTTGAGCGCGCGCTTTTTTACTGAGGATGAACATTTTGGTTAATAACGGCGTGGTGGTAACAGCAGTGATCCAGCTCAGGGAAAGAGAGATCAGGATCACGTAATAGAGGGAACGGCAAAATTCGCCCGTGCTGTTCTCCATGCCGCCGAGGGAAGCAAAAGCCAGGACGGCAACGGCGGTAGCGCCGGCCAGCGGTATGGCATTTTGGCTGACCACTTCTTTGGCAGCCTCAAGGCCTTCGATGCCTTTTTCCATTTTCACTTTCATGCCGTCCACTATCACAATGGCGTTATCCACAAGCATTCCGAGGGCGATAATCAAGGCTCCCAGAGAAATTCGCTCCAGGGCAATGGCGTATTTATCCATGAATATAAAGGTGGCTGCAATGGTGAGAATCAGAACAAAACCGATAATCAGACCGCTGCGCAGCCCCATGGTAACCAATAAAACCGCAACCACAATCAATACGGCTTCGACCAGGTTGATCAGGAAAGCGTTGATCGATTTGACCACCGTGGCCGATTGCATGGAAATCACGTTCAAATCCATGCCTAACGGAATCAGGCCTGTCAATTGGGAAAGGCGCTTTTCAACGCCTTCGCCCATGACAACGGCATTACCGCCATCCACGGTGGAAATAGCTATGCCGACGGCGGGCTGTCCGTTATAACGCAAGATTGGTGGGGGCGGATCTGTGTAATCCCGCTTAATCGATGCCACATCTTTAAGATAGATCAGTTTGCCGCCCTTATTGCTGATAAACAGATCACCAAAATCTTTTTCCGATTGATAGATGCCTGAGGGGGTGATATAGATATGTTCAGTGCCGATTTTAATTTTACCGGCGTCGACCGCAAGATTTTTAGCGCTCAGGGCGTCAAAAATTTCTTTACGGGTGATACCCAGCGCCCCTATTTTAGTTTTTGAAATTTCAACGTAGATGGCTTCTTGTTGCACACCAAAGAAAACGACCTTTTTAACATCCGTAACCGTAAGCATTTCCCGTTTCAACATTTCGGCAACGCTTTTTAATTCGGCGTAAGTGTAGCCTTCACCGGTTAAACCGTAGTAAACGCCAAAAACATCACCAAAATCGTCATTGACAATGGAAGGGCCTGCGCCGGGGGGCAATTCATTTTTATAATCGGCAATTTTACGCCGCAGTTCATCCCATATCTGGGGCAGTTTGTCTTTTACAAATTTATCTTCAATAACGACCGAAACGGTGGATAGCCCACGGGTGGAATAGGACTCCACACGTTTCAATTGTCCCAACTCCTGAACGGCTTTTTCTATTTGTTCGGTGACCTCTTTTTCGACTTCCTGGGGTGATGCGCCCGGATACGGCGTGATCACCACCGCTTCTTTAATGGCAAATTCCGGGTCTTCCAGCCGCGACAGGTTTTGGTAGGAAAAAAATCCCAATATTAAAGCGACGATGGTCAAGGTCCAGGTGATAACACTCTTTTTTATTGAAAACTCTGCAATATTCATTATATAATCCTTGCGATAAGTTTATGCAAAACTATTTTTTGGGATCCCAGCGCCTGACCTTCATGCCTTCCTGCAATTTGGTCAGTCCGGAAATCACAATCTGATCACCTGGTTTCAGCCCTTTAAACACAATAATATTCTCGGAGCCGGTCATTTCGCCAACCTGGAGTTCGGTTTTGTGTACCGTCATCGCATCCGGTTTGACGCGCCAGGCAATGAATTTGCCTTCAGCAATACTCACAACGGCCTGGGCCGGGATGATAATTTTTCCGACAGCAGCCATCTCTTTTTTTCCTGAATCCTTTTCTTCAGAATCTTCTTTTTTTACCTGGGCTTTGTCTTCCAGTTCGGGCGCAGCCACTTTGGCGGTCATTCCGGGAAGGATATTGACGCCTTCAGGCTGCGGCATGGTAAGAACGACCTGATAGGTCAGGGTTTTGGGGTCGGCCGCAGCGGCGTGTTCCTTCATCTTGAGGGGGAACTTTTGGCCGGGGGCGGTCTCAAAACTTGCATAAGCCAAAACCTCATCCTGGGGACGGTTGCGAACACCGGCCATGAGCGCTTCCGGTATGTCGATCAGAATTTCAAGCGTGGATACATCCTGGAGACTGACAATCGGTTCTTTGGCCTGCACTTCCTGGTGATTATCCACATATCTTTTCGCCACAATGCCAGTGAAAGGCGCTTTTAAATAAGTATAACTCAGTTTGTTGTTGGCATCCTGAACCTCTGCTTTTACAGACCTGATGTCGCCCTTGGCTTTATCTCGCGCTTCCCGCTTACGATCAACCGCCGCCTGGCTGGTTGCGCCGGCATCTTCCTTCAGAATATTCTGTTCCCGTTTGTATTCACTTTCAGCGCGCCGTAAAGCTGCCCTGGCGTTGGCAAGGCGGCCCTCAGCCATATTCACATTCACAAGAAAATCTTTGGGATCGATACGCGCTAAAAGCGCCCCTTTTTTCATCTCCTTGCCCTCTTTGCCGGCGATGGGCAATTTAATGAGCCGCCCGCTGACAACCTTAAAGGCCAGTTCCACTCGTTTAGATGCCCGTACTTGCCCCGGAAAGCTTGTATACTTAGCAGAGACGTCACCAAGCGCGGAAGATGCGGCAGACCCCGCCTGGACGGTTATTATTTTTACCGGGCGCACCACTTTTTTAGCGACTTTTTCTTCTTTCTTGCCGCAGGATATGAACACCAAGGCAAACAAGAGCACCATAAGAAGCGGCGCAGCCAAAGACCGGCCAGATGGTAAACATGTCAAAAAACAATTGTCAGATTTCATAATTAACCTCGTTGTCTAGTAGGGTGGGGGGGGGAACCCACCATTAATCAGTATATTGGTGGGTTCCGCTTCGCTGCACCCACCCTATATTGGGGGTTTGTTTTTTTGGGAAATTCCTTACCAATCGACACGTTGCAACGGCGACATCTTGCTTGCGGATGGCAGCGGCTGCGATTCATCCGGCAAATCATCGGGAGGCAAAATCCCGCCCCAATTAGTGCGCGTCTGCATGGTTTCTTTGGTGTCAGCAGTTATAAACGGTTTACCTTCACGAATCTGCCATCCGCCCCCTAATGCCTTATACAAGAGGACAAGTTCTCCGGTCACCACACCGCGCGTTCGGGTCAGATTATCCTGTTGCTCCACCAGAACTTCCTGCGTTCTTAACACCGTGGTGTAGTTGGTGACACCGTCACGATATTGAACCAGTGCCACTTTCACCGAGCGTTCGGCCGCCTTAACGCCCTTTGTCAGAAACGCCACTTCTTTCATAGCATTCAAATATCCGACCATGGCATCTTCCACTTCGCGATACGCATTTAACACCGTATTTTCATAATTGGTAAGCAGTTGCTGAAAACGAGCATCATGAACACGGACATTGTTTTTAATGCGGCCATAATTCAATATATTCCAACGAAACGAAGGTGTGATAAAACCGGTCAAACTTTCGCTTGAGAACAGATCGCCGCCATCGTCTGCCATCACTCCGAAAAATCCTGAAAGACTGAAACTGGGATAAAGGTCCGCTTTGGCAACGCCAATTTTGGCGCTTTGCGCGGCTGCATGATATTCGGCACTCCGAATATCAGGGCGACGGCGCAACATTTCGGCCGGAATGCCCATCACAATATGTGATGGCGTCAGTGGAATCGTTCCGGCAGCTCCCATAATATCTTTCAGGTCATCAGGCGGCATTCCCAAAAGGGTGCTTAGTGCGTTTTTTGATTGCCGCAACCCGGTTTGCAGATGGGGGATAGTGGCTTGGGTGCTGCGCAGCAACGCTTCGGCCTGCCGGACATCCAACTCCGTAGTGGCTCCATTTCTGAAACGAACGTCTGTAATCTTAAAACTGCGTTGCTGAATTTTTACGTTTTCCTCTGCATGAATCAGGCGCTCTTCAAAAGTGCGCGCCAATATATACAAGTTGGCAACATCTGCTGTCAGCGTAACCAGTACGCCGTCATAATCAGCGACCATTGCGGCCAGATTGGCGTTGGCAGATTCGATACCGCGGCGGAAACGGCCCCAGAAATCAATCTCCCAGGATGCGTCCGCCCCCAGGCTGAACAGCTCAACATCGGTATTGGCATTTTGGCGCCATTCGCCCGGAAGACTGCTGATTGGCGGAGCATTTTCACTCTGCTCGGAGTACGAATAAGCTCCCGCCCCGGCTTGCGCCTGGGGAAACAGATTTCCAACGGCGATCCCCAATTGAGCACGCGCTTCGATAATGCGCAGTCCCGCGATTTGAAGCGATAAATTCTGGTTATAGGCGGTTTCGATCAACGTGTTCAGCACCGGGTCGTTAAACACTTGCCACCATTGGCTGTGATCATTGGGTTCTATTTTCACTTTGTCACTGGAAGACTCGGTCCATTGTTCCTGAATTGGCGCTTCCGGTTGTACAAAATCCGG
>JAOZRC010000947.1 GCA_029940345.1 Desulfobacterales bacterium | reverse complement strand
ATAGCTACCGCACAGGTCGAAATTTATTGACAATAAATTTTAATTATATAACACTGTCAGGTTATTGTGATTCGTTACATATAAAAAACAATCTATGACGATTATGGTGTTTCCGAAGCATTGGTTATTCATGATCCTCATGCCCCCTATAAACTTTAAGAATGAAAGGAAAAACGTATGAACTTGTGTCAACCAAACGCTAATGAATCTCTCCAAACTAAAAACCGGTCACGCAATGTCGCACCTCAATCCGGAATTTGCAGTCGCTGTATTGATGGATGCAAAGGCAACTGTGATCTGTTCAAAGCTTCTTTTCGCGGAAGAGAATTGCTTTACCCTTCACCTTTTGGCGAAATCACAGCCGGCGCTGACAAGGATTACCCGGTCGATTACTCCCATTTGAATATTAATGGATACGCCTTCGGAGCTGAAGGCATCCTGTCCGATTCTGATTTCGCTATCTTTCCGGCAGTCAGCACCGAAACCCGCTATGGCATTTCGGAAACAGTTAAAATGAAAATTCCGATGTTCACCGGCGCGCTTGGCAGCACGCGCATTGCCCGTGTTAATTGGGATCATTTTGCGGTGGGTGCGGCAATAACAGGAATCAGCCTGGTATGCGGTGAAAATGTCTGCGGTATCGATCCGAAACTTGAATTGGACAAACATGGGAAAGTGACAGAAGCACCTGATATGCGCCGAAGGGTGGAGTCGTACCGAAGATATCATGAAGGCTACGGTGATATCATGGTGCAAATGAACGTCGAAGACACCCGCTTGGGCGTGGCCGAGTATGTGATTGATAAATTAGGCGTTGAAACGGTTGAATTAAAATGGGGACAGGGAGCCAAATGTATCGGTGGGGAGATCAAAGTCGGATCTTTGGAACGGGCCATTGAGCTTAAAAAGCGTGGCTATATTGTCACACCGGATCCCGAAGTGCCTTTCAATCAGAGCAGTTTTAAAGCGGGAGCGATTAAGGAGTTTGAGCGTCATTCCCGTTTGGGTTTTATTGATGAAGAGGGTTTTATCAAAGAAGTCGAACGGCTTCGCAGCTTGGGCGCAAAACGCGTAACCCTGAAGACGGGCGCATATCCCATGCGTGAACTCGCTATGTCTATCCGATGGGCGTCGGATGCCAAAATTGATTTGCTTACGATTGATGGCGCACCTGGCGGAACCGGAATGAGTCCCTGGCGAATGATGCAGGAATGGGGTATTCCGGCCATATACCTTCATTCAATGGCTTATAACCTGTGCAGGCGCCTGGCCGCTAATGGAAAATGGGTTCCCCATATCGCTTTTGCCGGCGGTTTTTCAGCGGAAGATCATATTTTTAAAGCCTTATCGCTTGGTGCCCCCTACTGCCGAGCCGTTTGTATGGGACGCGCCTTAATGATTCCCGGAATGGTCGGTAAAAACATCGGCGAATGGTTAAAAGGAAATAACGGCGGACTTCCCTCTACGGTTTCTAAATTCGGAACTACCAAAGAAGAAATTTTTGTCTCCTATGCAGACCTGAAAGAAAAGTATGGCAAAGAAATTGATACTTTTCCCTTGGGTGCTGTGGGAATTTACAGCGTTGGTGAAAAAATTAAGGTGGGGCTGCAACAATTGATGGCCGGAGCCAGGAAATGGCAGGTCAATCTGATGGCCAGAGATGATTTGTTCGCTCTGACGGAAGAGGCCAGTAAGGTCACAGGCATCCATTATGTTATGGATTCCTATAAACAGGATGCATACGATATTATTGATGCCAAAAAAACTTACTAAATCTTTTTAATGCCTGTACATTTGCCTGTTTCCATGCTTTGCATGGATACTGGCATAGTGATACCGATTAAGTGTTTCTGAAGGATGCCTGACTTTTTACAGGATTTAAACTATCAGAGGCATGCTTCATTTTCCGGATAAATTCTAAGGAAAAGGAATGAAAACGAATGGGGACCAAATAACTTACGCATTTTCAGAAGAGGAGTGCAAACA
>JAOZRC010000264.1 GCA_029940345.1 Desulfobacterales bacterium | reverse complement strand
AGAACGGGTTAAGGCCAATAAATTATACATATTGTTTCAATCCTTGTTTTAATGGGTTTCGCTCTAAAGTCCGCCGGGTTCAGAAAAAATTGGGCTTTCAATAGTTCGTGCTAATAATTTTTTTCAAAGAACTATTTTCCGAAAACTCAAGTACACATGTTCATAACATCTTAAAAAAATTTCGAGAGTATTTCATCGGAAACAAGCTCGCGGTCGAAGGCATTTCCGGCCGTTCTTACCTTTTTAAAGTCATCCGCGCACATGGGGAAAACATACAATGAATCGGTTTGCTCGTCAATAAGCTCTTCACATTCAATATGCAGTTCATCCACGCGATTCGATTCCACATCTCCCAGGAAAACACTTTTTTGAACCCGGTACAAACCGGCATTTTTGCATAATCGGGCGACCCGATTTCTGACTTTATCCACGCTGATGTCGTATATAAGCCATGTCAACATTTTTGTCCTTTGTGCTTTAATTGTTTTGTGCCAGACTCCGGTCGGAAACGGCGAATCAGAAACAAGTTCGTATTTCCATCAGATTGATTTAAATGTAATTTCTTTATCCCGGCCGATAAAGCTGTTGGCCAGCCGGTGACATTCATAATCCATGATGTTTTTCTTTTTGATATTGCGTCCGCGATAGCGTATTTTCTCATCCAAAGCTTCGTTCAGGTTATAAATTAGCAGTTGTTTGCCCGTTTTTACCAGGGTTACGCCGTTTTTAATCAGGCGAACCATATCTTTTTTGACCATCCGTTTGGCAAACAGACGGATCACCACCTCATCCGCATATATTCGAAACAGCTCAATGATGTCAAATACGAACGATTTTTTCCCGTAATTATCGGTGTGCAGAAATCCGATATAGGGATCAAGTCCGGCCAAAATACAAGCGCGTTCCGTTTTGGAATAGAGTACGCCGTAACTGTAATTCAAAAAGGCGTTAAATTCATCTTTGGCCGGTTGGCGCGAGCGGCCGTCAAACTGATAGCGCGCCGGCATAATATAATTCACCGCCTTGAAATACTGCTTGGCGCAATGGGCTTCAAGTATGAAAATTTCATCCCTGACGGCATCAATGTTATCGGCGTCAAGCGTTTTGAGCTGCTCCTGATAGCAGGTCATGTTTTTTACGTAAACTTCGATTTTTTCACGTTTTTTCGGCCGCGTGCGTTTCAGTTTTTCCAGTAGCCGGATTTGGTTTTCTGTTTTGGTGATAATCCATGATTTGGCCAAATCCAGCCCTTTCCTGTTTTGTGAAAGTTCCAGTTGTTTGCGACGGATATAGGTGGTAGAGCCAAATTTGGCATGCCATACGCGCGAAAACGGCTTGCCGTACTTATCCAGAAAAATCACATCAATATTATGTTCATAGGCCAGATGAAGCGCATCGGAAGAGATCAAAGCCGCTGTTGTGATCAGGATGGATTGCACGCGGCGGGCTGAAATTTCATCTTTTTTATCATCCACCTTAATCTCAAAACATTCGCCGCGTTTTCGGATGTAAGCACCGTAACCGGTGATTGTCAACTGCATACCAAGCTCCTATGATTTATTCTACCGGATTGGCGAACAGCGCATCAAGGTCAACGGCCAAATCCGGTAAAACAGCTAATTTAAGCGTTCCTTTACCTTTATAAAATGCCGGTGGTGCGTACAGACCATTTTCGCTAAGTTGTCGGACAATAATGATATTATCAAGCGGATGAACAATCCAGTATTCTTTGACGCCATGTTTTTCATAAAGTGCCGCTTTGGTGATATTGTCTTTGGATGCCGTATAGGGCGAGATAATTTCAGCGATAAAATCAGGTGCGCCTTTACAGCCCTTGTCATCCAATTTTTTATGATCGCAGATCACGGCAATATCAGGCTGAACCACAGTTGAGCATTCTTCATCGGTTTCATCCGCTTCAGACAGCCTGACATCGAACGGGGCCGAATAAACGCGACACGATTTGCCGGTAAGAAAAACGGCGATCTGCTTGAATAGTTCTCCGGAGACTTCCTGATGGCGACGCGAAGGCGCCGGACTCATGTCATACACCTCTCCTGCAATCAGTTCAAAACGGTCATCTTCGGTGTATCGCAGATAATCTGAGTATGTATAGGTTTCTTTTTTTAATGCTAATGCCATGCTTTCCTCCTCAGATAAGTATGTATTTATCAAGAAATATGCAATGTAAAAATATGTTTAACTGAAGTAATTACGCAGGATTAACTGTATTACCAAATAAAGCATCAAGATCAATTGCCAAATCCGGTAAAATCGCTAATGCGAGCGTTCCTTTACCTTCATAAAAGGCCGCCGGTGCATATTGGCCGTTTTCGTCAAGACGACGGACAATCAGGATATTATCAAGCGGATGAACAATCCAGTATTCTTTGACGCCATGTTTTTCGTAAAGCGCCGCTTTGGTAATATTGTCTTTAGATGCCGTATAGGGCGAGATGATTTCCGCGATAAAATCAGGAGCGCCTTTACAGCCCTTGTCATCCAGTTTTTTATGATCGCAGATTACTGCAATATCAGGCTGAACCACAGTTGAGCATTCTTCATCGGTTTCATCCGCTTCGGTAAACCTGACATCAAACGGAGCCGTATAGACCGAACATCGGCGGTCAACCAGATGATTGGCAATTTGGCGGAATAACTCACCACAAATTTGCTGATGACGCCGTGAGGGCGCCGGACTCATGTCATACACCTCCCCCAAAATCAGTTCGAACCGGTCATCTTCGGTGTATCGCAGATAATCTGAGTACGTATAGGTTTCATTTTTCAATGCTAATCCCATGCTTTCCTCCTTTCAAACACAAATGTTTTTGTAAGCACAATCCATGCACTTGGCTTTTGAAGACGTCTTTTTGGGATACCATCCTTTTTGGATAATCAAAAGCATTGCACGGATCGTTTCTTTTAATCCGGCATAATCCTTGGGCGTGAACTCAATTTCAACCAGTTTATTGCG
This sequence comes from Desulfobacterales bacterium, assembly GCA_029940345.1. Lineage (GTDB taxonomy): Bacteria > Desulfobacterota > Desulfobacteria > Desulfobacterales > JAUCGF01 > JAUCGF01. Next base: position 4,362 of record JAOZRC010000264.1, on the reverse strand, counting down.
CGAGCGTGTGTAAACGATAAAACCTTTGTGAACCGGTGTGTTGTAATTTTCAGCAATCAGCAGACCATAAGCCAGCGATTGGGTTTTCAAAGTTTTGTAATTGCGCTGTTTGTAAACGGCGAATTTGTAATCCAGCGGTGCCATTGAACCGTCCTTTAAGGTCAGCACTTCATCCGCAACGCCGCGCAGATGCAGCTTGTCAGAAGACAAATAGACTTCGGTAGCTTTGGCCGTTGCGCCAATTCTTTTGCGCAGATAATCTTTGTTAATGCGCGTTTTTTCTTCATGGATTCGGCGGCCTTTTTGCACTTTGAAGCGTTTTTGTTCGTGCTGTTCAATATTCAGGCATAACATGAAATAGGTGAAGCGCGGGCAATAGAGGTGTTCGATGATTTCTGATGGTGTTAGTAGGATGCTCATGGCTATCTGTATGAAAACCGTTTAAAATAAACTTTCATTTTCTTTTTTTACATTTTACAAGGGACAGTCAAATTAAATAAAAATATTTGAGGGTTCCGTTTGAATTTCTAATACACCACCTATATTTTCATCATATATCATGTCACAAAACAGAATTTCCCTTTGATATTGCTTATGACCCATAGCATACCAAAGAGGCACTTTCAGTTCATACCATCTTCTCTCTTTGGGCGCTGAATTTAAAACTGTTTCAAGAAAGCATAGCGGAATAACTGAAACAGTTTCATATTTTCGTTGACGCGTAACTTCCTGTTTGTCTTCGCCCAACCTGCTATCGAATATTCCCATACGCGCCTCTTGGCTCAATTTATACTGTTCAAGAGCCATTTTAAAAATTTCCGAATCATCAATTGATATATCCCTGTAAACAAGATCAACGATATCAATCAAATCCTGTTCTGCTATTTCACAAGGCGCTTTTTTAAAGGCATTGAAAGTGCGTTGAAGTATATCCGGAGAATTGATCGGGTTATAGAGGGATTCACTTTTTTCTGAGGCTCGAAAAATATATACACGGCTGTCCCGCTTAGAATCTCGGTAGCGATTAATGCGGCCAGCGCGTTGGGCAATGGCATCCGGCGGTGCGCATTCCGTAAAGAGCCAATCAAAATCAATATCTAACGAAACTTCGACAACCTGAGTGGCGATTACAAAATTAGCTGTGTCAATCTTTTTTTCAATTTGCTTGCGATCTCTAAAAATATAACGTGAATGATAACAAACCGGAGCTAATGTTTTTAATTTTTTTGAAAGATTCTGGCACTGATCGACAGTATTGACAACTACCAACACGCGCTTTCCGTCATTGACAGCGGATGCAATGGCATCAACGGCTTCATCAATACATTGATCCTCAACAAAATAAGCACTCCTTTTGGCAGTTAACAATTTATTTTCTTTGATAACCGAAGCTTCCGGCAATTCATGTTGAAAAAGATGCACCAAATCAGTTGGCATTGTCGCGCTCATAACGAGAAAACGCGTGCCCAAATTTGAAAAATGACGTATTGCGGAAATGATTAATCCTAATGTCCATCCGTCATAGGCATGGATTTCATCAAGCACAATGACGGCATTGGCCGCGTTGATCTCTTTCAAAACCCACCACCCGGAATTAAAACCGGCGGTTAGCAACTGATCGACCGTGCCTACAGTAACCGGAGTGATGAATGTTTTGTCAAAAAGAACATCTCTACGGTTTTCCCATTGGTTTTCTTCTGCTTTCCCATCCTTTCCATCAAAAAACAGATTTGCCGATGAGTGCGTGAGGCCCACATTGTTTTCGCCGAAAAAACTGGCAAAACGTTTCCATATACTGTTAGCCGTCGCCATGGTCGGAAGTAAATAGATAATTTTGGCACCACCCAATTCGCGGGAATTTTTCAAAGCCCATAACAGCGAACCTTCAGTTTTACCGCTGCCGGTCGGTGCTATTGCGATCAGGCTACCGGAATGCAGGCTCATCTTTTTCTGAAAAGGTCTCAGTCCTTTATATTCTATTTGTTTACTTTTGCAACGATTCGCAAGTTCTTCAATCAACATAGCGGGAGGTTTGAAGACGGAATAATTCACTTGCGCCATGCCTGATCCGTGCCAGTCGGCATAATGAAGGATTCCTTTGAGTAAAAAATATAACGTGCGAACCCTTTCAAGATCATCTCTTTTCAGAAGTTGCTCAAAACAACCGTTTACACCGATAATTTGTGAAAGGAATTTATAAGGATCTTGTTTTTCAAGCCCGCTGGGTATCTCAGGCAGTTTCCATTTATGTTGCTTAAATGCTTGTTTCGCAAGATCAAATGCCTGCTCAATGCCCTCCTGCGCAAATCGGGGAACTGGCGACCAACCCTCCCGGTCAAACGAAGAAAGTTCCGTATTCAAAGGTTTGTGATGCCCGACAACGGCCAAGGCTTCAATGGGTGCTGCCGTTAGCAAGCCATAATCAGTTGCAAGTTTTTTACAAGAGATAATCACAAATAGAAATGAGGCCAATTCATGGCGATAATTCCTCTGAAAGTCAAACCGTCGTCCGTTTTTAAGTGCGTCCATCATTTCCTGAAAATTGGCTGTCATTTTACCGATGTCATGGAAAACAACGGAAAGCAGCGAATTTTTCCAAAAGTGTTCTGGCTGAAAATCATATTTCCGCGCCAGTCTTTCAACAAGATTTAGTTTGGATATGCGTACTTCCTGCCAAGCCGATAAAACATAATCAAAATGTTCCTGATAGGTTTGATCTGGCTTGGCGTAGTAAATTCTACTCATAATAATACAACGGCCTCATCATTAATTCGAATGCCGGGAATCGGTTTTTTTAATGTCACCGAAGAACCGACAAATGTAAAATGTTCACGACAACTGATGCGTCGTTCCTTGCCTTTAAATTCAAAAGCCGTAGGCAACAGATATACTTGGGGGGAGCGAATTGATTCTGTAATGGGTAAATGCTCTAAATTTGCCAGAGGATTGTAATTGTCAACATGATTACCCGGCAGTATGGTTTGTTGAAAGTCGGCCACGGGTATTTCGTTAATATCAATAATTTCACTCACATTTCTGATTTTCAAGAGGTCATCACTGTTGCCTGCCGTTAAAGCGTAGCACGGCGACAAAAAGGATGCTCTGACCTGGCTAACGGTTAAACGTGATTCGGAAGCTATATAAAGGGACATTTCCAAGTCAGTTAAATATTCTCTCAAAAGGACATCAGTTATAACCGCTTTTGATTTTATTTTGCGATATTTCCAGAGGTCTTTAAACACGCCGCGATGTGTTCCGGCAACGCCGAAATGCAGACCGTTTGATTCTCTGAATCTGACAGCCGATTCAAAGCTCAAGCCCATGGCCGCCCCCATTAAACCTGTCAGAGTTGTAGGAGGCGGAAGCGGAAGGCTCTGCTGAAACGTATGCGATTCAGGAATTCGGAAAGAAGCGGTAACGGCAAATACTTTTATATGGAAACAATACATTATGCACCTCGCGAGCGATAATACGCTTGCACCCAATTTTTCATAGCTTTAAATGCCTCTCCTATCGAAACCGTATCTGATGGCAATTCTGAAAAGATGCTTTTTCTGGCGCCAAAAGTAAATTCTTTAATTTCAGCGTCAAAGTCCTGAATGACTTCATTGAGTGTTTCGATTTTAACGCCTTTTGCGGTGGGCAAAACCGATTCAAGAAAAATAGGATTCTTAACAGTCAGTAAAGCGGCAGCGATAAATTTAGGAGAAATGTCAGCCAGAAAACGTGTCTGCCGCCCAGAAGACCAAAGATTTTTAAAGGCATCAAGCAGGCCTTCAACTCGTTTGCAGCATTCGTCCGGCGCAAGTTCTTCTTTGTCGTCAAATCCGTCGCCGCACCCCACACGGTCTAATTCAATCATTAACGTTCCACGATAAATCCCGGAGTGGATTTCCGTTTCAAAAATATTGGGGTTACCTCCGGCTTTAACGCCCATGTAATTGGTTCCGAAATCCAAATCGCCTTCATATTTGTTCATTGCGACAAGAGGTGAAACTCTTACCGGCGATGTCCTTGTTATTGAGCTTCCTTTACTGCTTTCACCACCTTTTTCAGTACCCATATATCCGAAAAGATCATCGTCTATATATTTTGCCGGTTTCTGCTGTGTCGTAGCGGCTCCTTTGCTGATTGAGGCCGCGACGCCTTCAGATGAAGGCCACTCCATATTGGCTAACTGGTCGCGCAATGCCCGACGAAGCCATTGCGAAGATCCGTAAGGGAATTGTTCCGTACCACGACTCAGTTTCTTTATGCTGGAAATATTATCAGCTTCTTTATCCGAACCGTTCAAACTCGCAAATGAAATCGGAGTAAGATAGGTAATTGTTAATGCTTTGACTGCTTTCATAAGTTGTCTCG
>JAOZRC010000263.1 GCA_029940345.1 Desulfobacterales bacterium | reverse complement strand
TCAACGATGACACCATGGACGTACACATAGAGATGCCGGCGGAAGGCCCGTCTTTTGGTATGGCTCCTTCCGGAACATGGATATGAACATCAAATTTTTCATAAAATTCATCTTCAAGCATCAGGTCTCCGGATCTCGAACGGATATAGCTGAAAGCCGCCTGGGCGGATTCCTTCATCACATCCCCCAGTTTGCCTGTTAAGATTTGTTTGCCTTTACCCGGCATAATGAGGGTTTCCACACTTAGCAACTCGCCTCCAACCTGGGTCCAGGCAAGACCGGTAACCAAGCCAACCTGATCTTGCTCTTCAACCTCACCGTATTTAAATTTGGGAACATCCAAATATTTAGGTATCGAACTGGCAGTGATCCGATACGATTCAGTTGTGGCATCCGCTTGTTTTTTGTCTGCCGCTTGTTTTTTGTCTGCCACTTGTTTTTTGTCTGATTGATCTTTGTCAGACTGTTTCTTTACCACCTCACGCGCAATTTTTCGACAGATTGAAGCGATTTCGCGTTCAAGGTTGCGCACACCGGCTTCACGCGTGTATCGCTGAATAATCATCAGAATTGCATTTTTGGAAAATTGAAGATTTTTATCCTCCAAACCGTTCGCTTTGATCTGTTTGGGGATCAGAAATTGTTTGGCAATTTGATATTTTTCATATTCGGCATAACCGGCCAAGCGGATAATTTCCATGCGATCTTTCAGCGCATACGGTATATCCAAAGTGTTGGCCGTGGTTACAAATAAAATATCAGACAGATCATAATCAACATCCAGATAGTGATCATTAAAGGTGTTATTTTGCTCGGGATCAAGCACTTCAAGCAACGCTGATGAAGGGTCTCCTCTGAAATCCATGCTCATTTTATCCACTTCATCCAGACAATAGACCGGGTTATTCACACCGACTTTTTTCAACGACTGGATGATCTTGCCAGGCATGGAACCGATATAGGTGCGTCGATGACCGCGAATTTCAGCTTCATCACGTACACCGCCGAGCGACAGACGAATATATTCACGACCGGTTGCACGCGCAATGGAGCGGGCCAGCGATGTTTTACCAACACCCGGTGGGCCGACAAAACACAGAATCGGGCCGCGCACTTTTTTGACCAACAATTGAACAGCAAGATATTCCAGTATGCGCTCTTTGGGTTTTTTCAAACCGTAATGGTCTTCATCAAGAATATTTTCTGCTTTGGTGATATCTTTGCAGACTTCGCTGATTTTGTACCAGGGAAGGTCTAGCATCCATTCAATATAGTTGCGCACTACCGAAGATTCGGCCGACATGGGAGGCATCATTTTAAGCTTGCGAAACTCTTGCCAGGCCTTTTCCGCAGCCTCTTCGGACATTTTCTTTTCTTCGATCTGCTTTTCAAGGTCTTTGAGATCATCCGAAGGGTCATCAGCAGCGCCCATCTCTTTTTTAATCGCCCGCATCTGTTCATTCAGATAGTAATCTTTCTGCGTTTTATCCATCTGTTTCTTGACGCTTTTCTTAATATTGATGTCCATTTTGGCGATTTCAACTTCAATGCGTATCAGATCAAGGAGCAGTTCAAGTCTTTCTTTTAAATCTGACGTTTCCACCAACCGCTGCTTATCTTCCACTTTAAAAGGGAAATGAACCGAAACCGAATCGGCCAATTGGGAAGCGTCATTCATAGATGCCATCTTGTTAACCAAATCGTTGCTGATATTTTTATTGAATTTGGCATAGTTCCCGAACAGTTCAATGATGGTGCGCATCAGGGAAACGGCTGCCGGCTTAGAAATTTCCATTTCAACCAATGTTTCCACTTCCACCTGGAAGAAAGCTTCATTTTGAATGTAACGAGCGATATGTCCGCGTTGCTTGCCTTCCACCAGGGCTTTAACCGTTCCATCAGGAAGACGCAGCAATTGCAGCACTTTTCCAATGGTTCCGTTCATGCTGATATCGCTTTGTTGAGGATTGTCAAGCCCGGCTTTTTTTTGAGTCGCCAAAAAAACACGTTTATCCGTATTCATTGCTTCCGCAAGAGCGCTGACTGATTTTATGCGTCCGACGAAAAGCGGCACTACCATATGGGGAAAAACCACAATATCTCTGAGAGGCAGCAGGGGAAGCAACTTCTCCTCGGAATCAGTTTTGCTCGGTTTTGAAATTTTAGGAAACTTTATCATATTGGTCTCACACTTCTAATACATATTCGGTTAATCGTTGATAAGGAATGATTCAAAATAACTTACCCATTTTCAGAAGAGGAGTGCAAACTTCAGTTTGCGTCACAGCATCGCAAACAGTATTGACCGGTATCTCGCAACAATGAAGGATGCCCCCTTTTAGGCTGATTTCTTTTCCTGTTCATACAGCAAAATCGGCGTTTCATTGTTCAAAATGACTTCCTCTCCGATGACACATTCCTTAACATTCTCAATTGAAGGAATTTCATACATGATATCGGTCATGCACTTTTCAATGACCGCTCTTAATCCGCGCGCACCGGCCTTGCGTTTCACCGCTTCTTTGGCGATGCTTGCCAACGCACTGTCTGTAAATCTCAGGTTGACCCCTTCGAACTCGAACAATTTCTTAAACTGTTTAACCAGCGCATTCTTGGGTTCTTTTAATATTCGGATGAGTGATTCTTCGCTTAATTCATCCAAAGTGGCGATGACGGGCAAACGGCCGAGAAATTCAGGGATTAATCCGTATTTAATCAGGTCTTCGGGTTGAAGTTCTTTGAGGATTTCACCGATATTACGATTATCTTGACTGATAACTTCAGCGCCAAAGCCCATTGATTTGGAACCGAGTCGTCTGGCGATCACTTTGTCCAGTCCGTTAAACGTACCCCCGCAAATAAAAAGAATATTGGAGGTGTCAACTTTGACAAAATCCTGTTGAGGATGCTTACGGCCGCCTTTGGGCGGGACACTGGCGGTGGTGCCTTCAATAATTTTCAAAAGCGCCTGCTGTACACCTTCGCCGGAAACATCACGCGTAATGGACGGATTATCCGATTTACCGGCAATTTTATCAATCTCGTCAATATAAATAATACCCCGACGAGTCTTTTCCACATCATAATCGGCATTTTGCAGCAGCGATAAGATGATGTTTTCCACATCTTCGCCCACATAGCCTGCTTCTGTCAGGCTGGTGGCATCGGCAATCGAAAATGGTACATTCAGAAAACGCGCCAGTGTCTGGGCTAACAAGGTTTTGCCGCATCCCGTGGGACCGATGAGCAGAATGTTGCTTTTCTGGATTTCCACATCCCCGGTGTTAACAGTTGTGTCTAAGCGTTTGTAATGGTTATGCACGGCTACAGACAGAACTTTTTTGGCATAATCCTGCTCCACCACATAATCATCGAGTTGTCGCTTAATCCGCTTCGGAATAAGGGATTGTTCGTGGACATTTTCATCCTCTTCGTTTTCTTCTCCGATAATTTCAGCGCACAACTGGATGCACTCATCGCAGATATACACCGCCGGACCGGCAATCAATTTTTTAACTTCTTTTTGATTTTTTCCGCAAAAAGAGCAGAAAAGATTATCATGTTCATTACCTTTTTTAGCCATCTTAGGTCTCCGTTAATTCCACTTCTTTGATGTCATCCCTGCTGGCCATCACATGATCGATGATGCCATAGTCCTGGGCATCTTTACCGGACATAAAAAAATCACGATCTGTGTCAATTTCAATTTGTTCCAAGTCTTTGTTCGTATGGAAAGCTAAAATTTTGTTGAGGGTGTCCCGCATGCGTAGAATTTCTTTGGCTTGAATGGCGATGTCAGACGCCTGTCCCTGCGCACCGCCCAGGGGTTGGTGAATCAGGATTCTCGAGTTCGGCAGGGCATAGCGTTTACCTTTGGCGCCGGCGGCCAGGAGAACGGCCCCCATACTCGCTGCCTGGCCAATGCATACACAAGCGATATCCGGTTTAATGTACTGCATGGTGTCATAGACGGCCAGTCCGGCAGTCACGACACCGCCCGGTGAGTTAATATAAAAATTGATATCCTTTTCCGGGTCTTCCGATTCTAAAAAAAGAAGTTGAGCGATGATAAGATTGGCAATATCATCATTCATGGCGGAACCTAAGAACAGGATACGGTCTTTTAAAAGCCGGGAATATATGTCATAAGCGCGTTCCCCCCGGCTGCTTTGTTCAATTACCATTGGCACTACTGGCATAATTAACTCCTTATTTTTATGACTGCGCCGGAACCGTTTCGGCAGACTCCGTATCAGTCAGGTCGGCTGCAATCACTTTTACCAAATTGTTATCCTTGATTAATTGCATCGCCTGCTTTTGAATCAAGGTTTGTTTAAACATCTCGAATCGATCCGGGTTGTTTTTGTAGAATTTTTTAATCTCTTCAAGTGCGCTTTCGGAGTTACCGGTTACATCATTTAGTTCTTTTTCAAGGTCTTCATCCGAAAGTTCCAGTTTTTCCTGCTGAATAATCTGATTCACCAGGAGATAACGCGCGGCCTCTTTTTGGGCCATATCATGATATTTTTCTTCAAGCATCTCCTGGGTCAGCCCTTCATCTTCCATCGTTTTGTTATTCTGTGTGAGACTGGCTTTAAATTCTTCAACATACGCATCAAGCTGGGCTTTGACATAAACATCCGGAACCTCAAAAGAGGTTCGTTCTAAAAGCTGTTTGTAAATCAATTCATATAGTTCCCGTTCGGCATGTTTGGCATATCCCTGGTCAAGATTAGCCCTGATGCTATCTTTTAATTGCGTCAGCGTCTTGAAAGGTCCGGCTTTGCTCGCCAGCTCATCATTTATTTCAGGCAATTTTTCTTTACGGATTTCATTCAAGGTAACATAAAACCGAATCGTTGTGTTTGCCAACGCCTTGTTTTGAAAATCTTTCGGAAAAGTGACGGTAATGTCTTTGCTATCCCCCTTACGCATTCCGATTACCTGATCATCAAACTCTTTTGTGATTGCGCCAACCCCTATTTTATATAACATGTTTTGTGTTTTTTCCAACCCGGGGTGTGGGTTGCCATTATGAAAACCTTCATAATCGATCAGTATAAGGTCTTGTTCGATGGCCACGCGATCTTCTTCAACCAGTTCAGTCTCTGCCATACGCTTTTGCAGCATTCTTATTTGCAGGTCAACCTGGGCGTCACTGGCATTATGCACTTTCTTTTCAAGCGTCAGTCCTTTAAAATCAACAGGACCGATTTCAGGCTGAATTTCCACAGTCATATCATAAAGGTAAGATTCATCCGCTTTTAGTTCAGAGGGGTCGATATTCGGGCTGCCGATAATTTCCAAACCGCTTTGTTTAATCGCATCCTGGTACGTATCATTCACCAATTTCAAAGCGAGATCAGCGCGGACATTTTTGCCGTACATACGTTCAAGTAAAGATCGCGGCGCCTTTCCGGGACGAAACCCCTTGACTTTGGTGCCCTTTTTGAGTTTGTTGAACTCTTTATTCATTTCCTTGGTTACCTGGGTTGCGGGTATCTCAACGTGTAATTTTTTTTTTACCGTGTTCATTTCTTCCACAGTAACTTTCATGGCTTTCCTTTCCTCTGTTTTTTCCGTGTACCGTCATCTTTGAGTACATACTTTTTTGATTATAGACGTTCAGATAATCAACATTATCTTCGTCGGATTATCTCTTCCTTCCGATCTTTGATATGAATTAACCAAACACCTATTCGCTCGAAGTAACGGTTTAAATCTCCAAGCTTTCTATATCTTAGTGGTGGTGCGAGAGGGGAGACTTGAACTCCCATTCTGTTGCCAGAGCCAGATCCTAAGTCTGGTGCGTCTACCAATTCCGCCACTCTCGCAGGATTAAGTACGGAAATATTTATTCCTAAATAAGATATTTAAAAAAAGCAATTAATCGTTTCAATTAGCGAGCATTTGAAGTATATTACAAATATTTCTGCTAAAGTGCCTAAAAAATAATATCAAACACACATAGTGTCAAGTAAAATTGAAAACAACCTCGTATCCTGTTCACAAATTATGGCCAAGTGCGGTTCCGGAGTGCGAAAATTATGTTTTTCGCATGGGTCTGAATCCGTGGAACAGCACGTTATATCAGCGAAAGACCGTTCCGCTCCGTTCCTCCGCTCTGCTTAACTTTTCTACTCCTTACTTGGCCATTACCACCTAAGTTGAATAGGATACACAACCTCTTTAACAAAATAGGATATACTAGTCCGATTTTGGTTTTTCCGGAATAGCGGTGTGCGAACTTAAGCTTCAGGGCGCTGCTTGGGAAAACTATAATTGGAATACTATACGTTTAAAAATGGTGAAATGCAGGTTAAAAGTCGGTTTCATTATTCTGGCGTCAGGGATGTTGCTTGCATTGGTGACCGAAATTCTGGCGAAAGAACGCTACAATATCACCAAGCAGCCCATCATCGTAATTGATCCGGGTCACGGGGGACATTCATCAGGTGTGCAAGGCCCTACCGGTGTATTGGAAAAGACGGTGACCTTGGCGTTGGCTCAGACGCTAGCCCGTCGTCTTGAAACTGATTACCGCATAAAAATATCTCGCACCGATGATTACGATCTGGCGCTTACTGGCCGCACTGCAATTGCCAATCGGTCGCAGGCCGCGCTTTTTATCAGCCTGCACACCGGGGGGAGTTTTCTTCATCAAACTAACGGTGTGACGGTATTTTATTTTGACCGAAAAGAAAAAGAAGCACCATTTTCTGAACCGACTTCTGACGGCTTGTTCACAGACAATCCGGCACGGCCGCATTGGAAAACAATCCAAAAGCGGCATCTGATTGATAGTAAAATTCTAGCGTTTACGCTTCAGCACCATTTTGAAGCTGTAAGGCCTGATGCTAAAATTCGTGTTCAACGCGCGCCGCTAACTGTTTTAATGGGAGCGAATATGCCGGCCGTATTGATAGAGGTTGGCTATCTTTCCAATCCGGTGGAAGAAAAAAAATTACTAAACCCTGAATATTTATTGAATATCGCTGCAAGCATTGAAAAAGGGATCAATGAATTTTTTTCAAAAAAAATATGGCATCCATAAAAAAATAGTTATATTAGGATAAATTGGCTTGCACGTCTTAATGAAGCGTGCTAAAGGGATCATCTTATCGGGGCGTGGCGCAGCCTGGCAGCGCGCCTGCTTTGGGAGCAGGAAGTCGGAGGTTCAAATCCTCTCGCCCCGACCAATCCCCTTGCCCCTGTCTGGCTTCGCTTTTTTCTTAGAAATCATTTCAAAATTTCCTCTTGCCCAAAATTTTCGACCTGTACGGTTGAAATAAACGGCTACCAACATAAGGCGGGACAGACGTAGGTTGGGTTGAGGAACGAAACCTGAC
>JAOZRC010000946.1 GCA_029940345.1 Desulfobacterales bacterium | reverse complement strand
AACTATACTCATGAAGGCCATAATTGGTGATTTTATATTTGATCAATGCCTTAATTCATAGGCTTAAGACATATTTCAAAATCACCAATTATGACCGTGCCAAGTATATATCATGGTTATTCTATTATAACAAACATATTTAGTGCTTTACTGATAAAATACATTGTGAGGTACACCAATCTATATTTACGCCAGAATCTTCAGTTGAGGCTGCTTGGCGCCATCCGGCTTTAATGCTCAACAACGTCTCCAGGGAATTAAGTTTGCGTCTGGCCGAACGAAGGCAATATTTTTGTTGCTCCAGCAGATAAATGTCAATCGGCTTCCGGCTGGCGATTAAGCGCACATATTCATGCCCAGGCCGGTCAAGCAGCAGGGCGACGTCTTCGATAACACGCTTCTCGCCCGGCGCAATCAGACCATGCTCTCGGTTTTGATGGGATAGCGGAAAAAATGGCTTGATTTCACCTTGTGCGGTGATGTTAATCAGGTAAATAAAATAGGGCTGTTCGCCCTTATTTTCAATATCAAAGGTCAACAGACGATTCATCCCGATTTCGGTTTCGGTCAAGAGTTCAATTTTAAGCCGATCTTCCCGCACCCAAGTCTCTCCCGACACTTGCATCAGATCACCCTGATTGGTTTGATCCGTCTGACGCCAGATCGATATTCCAAACCCAATCGGATTTTTCAGATTTGGCGGCGAAGTCAAGGTTGTCAGACGTTGCACCCGCGCCAATTTTTGCAAATCAGAGATCAGCCTGGCGATGCCGACGTTCATATCCAGCAAAGAAATTTTCATAAGCGACGGATGCGGACGGTTATCCGGTGTCAGCAGCCAGCACTCCGGTGGCAGATCATCTGATACAGAAGGTAATACCGACTGCCGGTCGGAATGGATAGCATCTTGAGCGGGCCGGAAAATATGCAGAACCAGATCGCTATTTAGCGGATACTGGGTTAAAGCGAAAGACGATAAAGCGCCGAGTTTGCGTTTGATCAGATCGACTAACGGCAGATCCGCAACCGCCGCCGCACGCACCGCGATCCGCAAGGGTTCTGAGGGGTGATGATAACGGTCTAAGACCACCAGTTGCCCGGCTTCAAGAGTTCCTTGGACCGCGCCTTTACTGGAAAAAGGCGTCGTAGATGTAATGGTGATAATTGCGCTTTTTTTTACTTTACCGGACGGATCGTATTGGTGGTAAATCGATCCGCTGGTGACACCGGCCAGGCTGCCGGCGTCGATCTGCGCGGTTTTGCCGTTGTATGCAACATATTTAACCGCGACAGTTTGCGTCCGATCTGCAAAACGGCCTTGAAACACAAGACGGCGCGTGTCGCCTTCCATTTGCGGATGCTGCCGGCCGCCATTAAAGTAAAGGCGGGCGCGGGTTTGGCGGTATAAATTTTCCCATGTGACGCCTTGAGAAGCTTGCGCCATGCTTTGCGCCCAAAACCAGGTGAACATGCCGTAAGTCTTTTCCCCTGCCCGATACTCTCCGGCGCTTTCATCATCACGGCAGGCCGACAATCGCACCCCTTTTAACGGCAAAGGTGTAAAAGGTCGAGCGCCCAGCGGATGCGGCCGCAAGTCCATAGGGACGCCGCGGGTCATAAGCGCAGGCTTTCCCCGAATAATTGTACCGGAGTGGCAGGAATCGGAAACAAAAATTATATAGGGGGTGCGTCGTCCAAGTGCATCCAGCCATGTATTGATCTCATCATCCAGAATGTCGTAATCGTCTAAATCGGAATCTGAAACGGGGGATGCCAGCGTTTTCTGTCCTTGCAGGAAATGGCGCAAATCTGCGCAGTTTTTCGCTGACGGTTCCTTACCGACGTTAACGCGCGCACTGTATGGCGTCCAGGTCGAATCTTTTCCCTGCCGCGTTTTTTCATCGCCGTTCAGATCACACGCCGAGGAGCCATGCCCCGAATAATGGATGTAAACCATGTCACCGAATTTGACGGCCAGAGCCAGCTTGCGGAA
>JAOZRC010000262.1 GCA_029940345.1 Desulfobacterales bacterium | reverse complement strand
CCCAGGCTATATTACCTGACCTCTTCGAGGTAAAAATAATAATTTGTCAAGTTTGGTATTCCCCCCCAAAAAATCCATTATAATCAGAAAAAATAAATTATGTATACTACACGCTTGCCTTTCACGCAACAATATAGTAATAATTATAGAATTTTTGCTTACGGATATATTCCCCTTGGCTCCCGATATTTTTGCACCCCCTTTCTGTGCCATCGACATTTAGCAGCACTGTACAGGTCGGATTTTATCAGGCGGCGCTCCCAAGTATCATATTCCCATTTTAAATTTTCCAAATTACACCCGCAAGCTGAAGCTTGCACTCTGCTATTTATGAAAAACCAAAATGGGATAAGTATAATAAAGTTAAACATCAACCACAGGAAAATGGCGTGAAGCTGTTTAGAAACACAAAACATCGTTTTTATCTCGTTGTAGGACTCCTGCTGATTCTTTTCTGCGGCGGTTATATTCAAATGGCCCTGTTTTTCAATCACCTGGCGGAGCGTTCGAAAAACAGGCAGGCTGTGTCACAGACAGACAAAAAAATCAAAGAACTCCGAAGCGCCTTCTGGCAGCTCCGGTTTTGGGAGCGCGTCCTCCGAACCCAGGAGTATCCTGATGCGGAAAATAAATTCAGCGCCACCCTTAAAACTGTCAAACTGAAAACCGAAGCCCTTACAAAAAATAAATTTGCCAATCAACAGGCAGCGAATATCACCCGAATAGCCACGCTGCTATCAGAATATGAAAACGCTTTTAACCGTCTCATGCGGATTGAAGCAGACCCCCAAAAAATCAACCTGATTAAAGCTGTCTTTGAGGAGATCAGCGCCGAGTTGATGGTCCTATCAGGGAAAATTTCGGTAGCCGTGGAAAAAATTTCTCAACAAGACCTTTCAACAGACGCCTTTCTGCTTGGTAAAGTGCAACCCCGGTTATTCCTCTCTTTTCTTGTTGCCTTAATCATGCTTTTTTTCATTCTTAACAATATTGCCCGTAAAATTATCGCACCCATCAGGCAAATGTCGGAAGTGGTGATGCAGGTTAAATCCGGCAATGATCAAGCGCGCTTTGAATCTTCTGAAAAAGATGAAATCGCCGAATTGGGTTTTGTGTTCAATGAAATCCTGGATACAATCAATGAACATCGCCAACGGCTTGAAACCAAAGTGAAAGAAAGCACCACCGAAGTGCTGCAAACCAACGAAGAGTTGATTTTGGAGATTGTCGATCGCAAGCATGCGGAAGAATCCGCCGAAGAGGCCCTGCGCGAAGCTGAAGCGGCCAATCAGGCTAAAAGCACGTTTCTTGCCAATATGAGCCACGAACTGCGCACGCCTTTGAATGCGATTTTAGGCTATGCTCAAATTTTGCAAAGAGAAACATCGGTGAACGAGCACCAGCGCAACGGGCTCAATATCATTCAAAAAAGCGGCCAACACTTATTAATGTTGCTAAATGATATTTTAGACCTTTCCAAGATCGAAGCGGGACGCATGGAAATCCAACCCAACGATTTTCATCTCGAATACTTTCTCAATAACATTGTTGATATTTTTCGTTTACGCTCCGAGCAAAAAATGATTCGTTTTAATCATGCGTTTTCCACAGACTTGCCCACAACCATCAAAGGGGATGAAATTCGCTTGCGCCAGGTCTTGATCAATCTGCTGGGCAATGCGGTGAAATTCACCGAAAAAGGGTTTGTCACGTTTGAAGCAGGCCTCTCTCCTCGTCAGGATAGCAAATGTGCTGTCAAAAGTTGCGACGCCATTGCGTATATCCGTTTTCAAGTCCGGGACACCGGAATCGGTATAGCGCCAGAAGATTTGAAAACCATATTTGAGCCCTTTCAGCAAGCTGCCCCCAAACGGGAACAGACCCAGGGAACCGGCCTGGGGCTGGCAATCAGCAAAAAACTGATTGAAATGATGGGCGGGCGTCTGGAAGTTAAAAGCGATGTGGGGCAAGGCTCGCTATTTATGACAGATGTTGCTTTTGGCATTGCGGATTCACCAGCATCGATCCCCAAACCCCAACACACATTTGTCACAGGCTATACGGGTCCTCAACGCAATGTGCTCATTGGGGATGACAATCCTGAAAATCGTTCCGTATTGCGCTACCTGCTTGCACCGTTGAAATTTGGCATTATCGAAGCATGCAATGGCCAGGAAGCGGTTGAAAAGATGTTGACGCTTCATCCTGACCTCATTCTAATGGATATGGTCATGCCGGTTGCAGACGGCTTTGAAGCTGCGCGTAAAATCAGGTATTATGAATCGCGTATGCATCAGCCGCCCTCATCTGTTGATAAATTGCCAGTGCGCACTCCGATTATTGCAATAACAGCCAAGGCGTTTATCAATGATAAGCAAAAATGTCTGGACGCCGGATGCGATGATTTTATACCCAAACCCGTGAACGTGGATGAACTGTTGGAAAAATTGCAGCGACATCTGAACTTGAAATGGCTTTATGATGATGCCAAATCCGTTGCAGATGAATCAGATGGCACGGCTTCGCCCATAGAATCGCCTGATCCCGAAGATTTAAAGTCGCTGATTCAGTTCGCCAGTGTTGGCGATATCCGCTCAATCCGGCGTTATGCGGATAAGCTTGAAAAATCCGAACCCCGCCTGGAAGCGTTTGGCCAACGGTTAAATCTGTTGGCACAAAAGTTTCAAATAGATAAGATCAGGAAATTGCTAAATTCTTATAAAGGAGATTCATAATCATGTCTGATGAAACCATATTGATCATTGACGATAATCCGGCCAATTTAGGCCTGCTGTTTGACTATTTGGAAACCAAGGGATTCAAGGTGCTGGTTGACACCGACGGTGAATCCGCCTTGAAAGCAATCAGCAAGGCCAAACCGGACATCATTTTGCTTGATATCCTGATGCCCGGAGCGGACGGTTTTGAAATCTGCCGCCGCCTCAAGGCCAATTTCAAAACATGCGACATCCCGGTTATCTTTATGACCGCCCTGACGGATTCCGCCGATGAAGTCAAAGGGCTTGAACTGGGAGCCGTTGATTACATCACCAAGCCGTTGCAGGTTGAAAAGGTTTTGGCGCGAGTGACCACCCATCTGACGATCCGTACACTACAAAAACAACTCCAGGAAAAAAATGACAAACTTGAAGAGCGCAATGACGAGTTACAGCAAGCCCTTGACAAGATCAAAACATTGACAGGTTTGCTGCCTATCTGCACCAATTGCAAAAAAATCCGGGATGACGACGGGTATTGGAATCAATTGGAAAAGTATATCTCAAGCCGCTCCGATGTATTGTTCACTCACGGCCTGTGTCCCGATTGTTCGGATTCGCTTTATGGCAAGCAGGATTGGTACAAACGCTGGAAAGCGGGAACCGAAAGTTGATGCTCGTTTGTTTGCATTTTTGTTTTTTGGTTATTGTAATTTATCAGTTGTTTGGAATTTGCTATTTGTAATTTTCTTTTAAAGGCCAAACATACGCGCCTATCCGATGCCTGCCGGGTATAAACACTGATTTTGCCTGGGGCAAAACTTTTATGGAATAATAGTATGATTGTATATTTTTACCAATGACGGCCTGTTCTAAATGAAGTGTTGCTTTGTCAATTTTAACCAAATGGGTCTGCATGCCGGTAAAAATTAATTTTTTAACCATTTCATTGGCCGTGAAATAGATGTTGCGATTATCTTCATACAAAAAATGAATCCCCAACGTCTGGCTGATGGACGAGCTGAATACCTTGATGACATCACCGCTGAATTTGTCAAGCAAAATCAACTCTTTTTGCCTCACACCGTTCTCACCTGCAACCATTCGTTCTAACAGCAGATGTCTGTCGGCGGCAAACACCAACCGGGTGTCGGGCGGATAGGCAAACAGCAATCCGCCATCCCGGCCGCGCACCGCCATTTTGTTTGAATAGAGATAGAGCATGTCCTCATTTTGCGGCGGCCTGGCAACCAGGGCATGCGCCCGCACGTAACCGACAGCGCGCGGTGCGCGCCAGAGCTGTTTTTGGGAGGACAGATCAATCATCATGGTGTGGCCGTTGACCGCGTACAGGCACTGGCGTCCGTCCCCAATGCCATGCGCCAATTGATAGGCTCCCCATTGCCTGGCTCCCAGCGGTTCACCATTGCGATGATCCAGCACGGTGAATACCTCGGATGCATCCGTGTAGTGTGCGATAACAATCTCTCTATTCAGCCACACATACACCTCGACCATATCCGGGTCAAAATCGATCGGCAGTGTCAATTCATGGCTGAAACGCGATTCTCCGTCAGAATCAAATGCAATGACACGCCGATTGTTATAAACAAGCGTGCCATGTTCTGAAGATGCGATTTGGGGTCTTTCCAGCGCAATCGCTTGACGCCATAAACGCTTGCCAGTAGTCGCATTCAGGCAGATTATTTCACCCGGCGGGGGTTCCTGTTCCCGTAAGATAAAAAGCGGCGCGTCTTTTGACGATTGAGACGCCCAAACGGTCGTGTTGGAGAAATTATCCCAGCGCCAAAGGATCGCGCCGGTGCGAATATCGATCAGGCGGACAGCATCGGAGCCAGAAATCAAATATCTGGCACCATCAAAAGAACCAGTGAAGCGTCCTGATTCGTCATCCTCAAGTTGGTGTTCCCAGCGGGGTTTCAGTGTGATTTCCGGCTCCATGCCGAACAAAGTGGATTTGATCAAAAACAGGTAGGGATAGGCGAGAATAACAAGTCCGGCAATCAACGCTAATACTATTCCCCATCCCATCACAGCCTTGGTGCCAGGCGCACGGGTTAGTATATAGGTATCCGCCAGTTGATCGTGAAACCCCTGTTTATTTTTCCGAAATAACACAAACAGGTAGCCAATCAGCGGAAAAACCAAAATCACCGACAGCAGCAGGTAAGCATTGCGAATGATAACCGCCACTTTATCCGGTGCGCCGCCACGCGTATCCCGCACCCGTAATCCCCAGACGGCCTGGCCGGCCGTGCATCCGTATTTGAACACCGGAAAATGAAACCATCCGATGGTTAGCATCACCGCCCAAAACTGGGTGATCATCAGCGGCAAAGCGGATGTATAGGCGGTTTCAGATGAGAAGGCGCCAATACCATAATACAACCCTGAATAGACGCCGGCGGTCAGCAGCGCGATAATAATCAAATCGAAAAGAAAAGCGGTTGCGCGGATACCAAAACCGGCGAAGCCGCGTTTTGCATCGGAAGTCGCCAGGTTTGCCTCCCTAATGGTTGCTTGTTTATTCGGTAAGCAGCCGGCGCAATATATCTGATCCGCATCAACGCTGTAACACGCTTCACAAAGCGCCATGCCGCATTTTGCGCAATTGCGCACCGCCGCACTTTGCGGATGATGATAACACCCTTTGACGCGCAAGTTCGCCTTCTGGGTGTCTTTATGAACGTAGACGCCCTGTTCCAACCCTTGCTTAAAAATAAGCCGGCGTATTTTACAGCTCAAAACCAAATACGCTTTTAAAGAGTGCAGGCGGGGATGGCCGTCTGATTTTTCCAGGCGCGGCTTGAATTCGTCGTAAAGCTGTTCCACATTCATTCCAGGAAAATGATAACTCACAAAATTATCCGGAAGCTGTATGGGCAAACCAGCGTCGTTGTCTGCCGACAGAAAGATATCCGCCGTTGTCACCGCATGAAAGCGCACTGCCAGGACGCGGCCGCGGTTCTTGCCAATAAGCACTGTGGCGTAAGTGTGCTTCGCACGATTTAACCAGGTGTTTTGAATAATTCCCGTGCTGAGACTGACATCCTCAATATCGCAGAACGGTTCAAACCCGTGTTGCTTCAAAAAAGACGCTATCAGGTCGAATGATGGGCGGTGCAAACGATCGAAAGTTTTAATATCGTTGAGCAAAAACTTGGGCCTGATGCTGTTAGCGACCACCGTAAACAATGGCTTTTGGGACAGTTTTTTAAAATAATACAGCAGTATAAAAAACGGAATGATGACAATGCTCATCAACGGATGCGTGTTTTTCCAAACAAAACGCACCAGCAGGGGCAAAGGAAACAGCCGCGCATCGGTTAACAACAGAGCTTCCTCTTCCATCTCCGCTTCAGTCAGATCCGCCTGACAGAGATAACATTCAGCCACATCATCCTGATTAAACACACCACAACGAAAACAATACATATTACACGGTTGTTCCCCGTTCGTCATTCGATTGTTCCTTTAAAAAATATCAATAGCATCACCCCAGGCACATCTGGGTAACCATCTGCAATAACCCAAAAATAGTTACAAACGGGTAGAGAATCACGGACAACAGCTTGAAATGAAGCGCAATAAACAAAATAATAATACCGTAGACCTGTATTTTACCGAGAAACGCCGCCACCTTGCCAGGCAGCAGCGCCTTTAAAACCCAAAAGCCATCCAGCGGCGGAAACGGGATCAGGTTAAAAAGTCCCAGACCGATATTGATCACAATGCCAAACCGCAGCACCTGGAAGAGAACAAACCACACCGCTGCAAATGGCCCATCGGGAAATGCCAGCGGCGTGAAGATATCCCAGTGATAATTGATCGGGGTTTGGGCAAACAAACGGTTAAACACAAAACCGGCCGTCAAAAACAGGGTGAACCCTATATAGGCTAATATAAAATTGGAAAGCGGGCCGGCCAGTGTCAGAAAAACCTGGTCGCGCGGATGCCGCCGCAGATTCACAGGGTTAAACGGCACCGGTTTGGCCCATCCGAATACCACCGAAAATTTGAACAGGTAAAGTGCTAATGGTACGACGATTGAACCCACAACGCTGACATGCCGGATGGGATTAAATGAAAGCCGTCCCGCGTTTAGCGCGGTGGTGTCTCCGCCAATGGCCGCCGCCGCGCCGTGAGCCAATTCATGCACCACCACCGAAAAGAAGAGCACTGACAGCATAAGGGCGGTGGAAAGCCATTTCAAATGTTCGGTGTTCGTTTTTATGTATGGATGAATTAAAACGGCCAAAGCCGGAACGATCAGCCATAGGAGCAGCGCTTTTTTGTTTTCAATCTGTTTCAACATGGTTATCTCAATGTAAAGCGGAAAGCTGTTCCGCTTTTAGGTTTTTATTTTTTTACATTTTTTCGAGCTGTGCAATTTATTTCCGCAGAATCAGCACCGATGTAGGGGCGAACCTTGTGTTCGCCCGATTCTTGTGTTCGCCCGATTTGTGATAATTCGCGGACTCAGGGCGAACACAAGGTTCGCCCCTACGATCATACTTGTACTGTATCTATTAAAAACACATAGTTACAGTCTTAGATTGACGCGTATGCCCGATGGTACTCTGTCTGAATCAGAGCATGATTTTACTACAAACATGCCGTCCCGATGGGACTCTGTCTGAATCAGAGCATGATTTTACTA
>JAOZRC010000005.1:14122-24415 GCA_029940345.1 Desulfobacterales bacterium | reverse complement strand
GCCCGTTGATCCTACAAATATGCCGTCCTGACGGGACTCTGAATGAATTGCACAGCTCGAAATTATGCAGATCTCAAAACAAAATTGAATCTTGAAAGGAATAATCATGCCTGTTTATGAATTTGAATGCCCTAACGGTGAAATCACGGAAAGGCTCGAAAAAATGGACGTCGAAGAAATCGTATGCCCCCAATGTCACCAAATCGCCAAAAAAATAATGTCATGTTGCACTTTTGAACTCAAAGGTGGCGGATGGTATGCCGATGGCTATGCCTCCCGTAAAAAATAAAGCCGGCAGCTCAAAATAATAACTTTTATATGGCGGAGATTCCCATGCCTGAATTATCTCATGACTATATTCGCAAACATGTGGCCTATTCTGATATTATCTATGAACGTGGGGTGCGGATATATGAAGATGGCGCTTATATGTGCGTCGATGCCGATCAGGACAAAGGTCGGTTTCAATATGATGTGGATGGCAATTACGGTGATTACACCACCCGTATCCAGTTTCTGAAAGACGGTTTGAATTCATCCTGTGACTGCCCCTATCCGGGCAAAGGCTGCAAGCACACCGTCGCCGTACTATTAGATGTCTATGACCGCTTGGCGGGCTGGACCGAGGATCTTCCCCAAAAAGCAGCCGGAACGGCGCAACCGGCCCCGGAAGCTTTTGCGGAGCCGGCCCCTTTGGCGCCCTATCAGACGGCGGATGAAATTCGCACCCAGGCATTGGAAGATCGCCGGAAACGCGCCAAAAGCGAATCGTTTACTATTATTGAAGGCGACATGTATAAAGGCGCCCATCTGGTTGAAACGCCCAAAGGAATGCAATATCAGGTCACGATGCATGATCCCGAAAACGGCCGCGGCCATTGTACCTGTCCGGATTTCGCCACCAACCGCTTAGATACGTGCAAGCATCTCCTGTTTATCCAAAACTGTCTGAAACAGAAAAATGATTTCCAAACGCGTGTAAAAGCGGAACGCTTTCCTTTTCTGGATATTTATTGGGATTCCGCTAAAGAACAACCACGCCTGTTTTGCGAACGTTCGGCCAAAGAAATCAGTGATATCGGCCCTTTGATCAGCGAATATTTTGACGCCCATGGCAATTACACCAAGCCCCAATTAGACGATTGCATGCCGCTATTAGATCGCTTGCTTGAAGACAAACGCGTACGCGTGCAGGAAACGGTGCTGGAACGCTTAGATCGCTATCAGACCGATCAGCAGTTGCTCGAAATGGCGGACGCTCCGCTGCCGTCGCTGGCCGGAATCAAAACCGAGCTGTATCCCTACCAGATCGAAGGCGTGCGTTTCAGTTTATACAAAAAAGCGGTGCTTATCGGCGATGAAATGGGGCTGGGTAAAACCTTGCAAGCCATCACTCTGGGCGTTCTGAAAAAACAACTATTCGGTTTTAATAAAATCTTAGTGATCACCATGGCGTCCCTCAAGGAGCAATGGAAACGGGAAATTGAGCGTTTCAGCGATGAAAAAGCGGTGGTCATTGCCGGCAGTGCTCTCAAACGCCGGGAGACCTACAATACGGATTCGTCTTTGTTTAAATTAACCAATTATGAAGCCGTTCTCCGGGATGTCACCACTATCACACGCTTTAAACCGGATATGGTGATCCTGGATGAAGCCCAGCGTATTAAAAATTTCACCACCAAAACCGCCCAGGCGATTAAAAGCATTCCCCTCAAGCATGCGCTGGTGCTCACCGGCACGCCGCTGGAAAATAAATTGGAGGATGTCTATTCCATTGTTCAGTTTTTAGACCCGCTGCTGCTGGCCCCCTTGTGGCAATTTGCTGCCGATCATTTTATGCTCAGTCGCGCCAAAAAGGGCAAAATCCTCGGCTATCACAATCTGAATAGGCTGCATGACAAATTGAAACCGATTGTGATCCGCCGCCGCAAAGAGGAGGTGCTATCCGAACTGCCCAATGAGGTGGTCAACAATTATTATATTGATTTTCACACCAAACAGGCTGAAATGCATGCTGGTTTTATGCAATCGTTGCTGCCGCTTCTGAATAAAAAATTCCTAACGCCCATGGACCTCCGGCGTATCATGCAACTGCTTTTAAGCGCGCGACGGGTGTGTGACTCCACCTATCTGGTGGATCGTCAAACCAATATATCACCCAAATTGAAAGAACTGGAAGACATTCTGGATGAACTGGTGCTGCAAAGCGGCCGTAAAGTGGTAATTTTCAGTGAGTGGACCACCATGACGTTTCTGATTGCCAAGCACCTTTCCAAGGCCGGTATCCCGTTTGTGGAATTATCCGGTAAAATTCCGGTGCATAAACGCCAACCGCTCATTGATGAATTCACGAATAATCCGGATTGCAAAGTGTTTCTGTCCACCGATGCGGGCGGCACCGGGTTGAACCTTCAGGCCGCGGATTGTGTGATCAATTTTGAACTGCCCTGGAATCCGGCCAAAATGAACCAGCGCATCGGCCGGGTCAATCGCATCGGCCAGAAAAGCCAGTGCGTCAATGTGGTCAATCTGATTACCAAACACAGTATCGAGGAAAAAATTCTCGCCGGCATCCAACTGAAAACCGACCTGTTCAAAGGTGTTTTTGATGGCGGTGCCGATAAAGTCGAATTTTCCCGCGCCAAACGCAACGAGCTGTTAAATAAGCTCAGGGAGATGATGGGTGAAGAACCGGAGCCTCCGGTGGCGGAATCCGCCCCCACGGAAGATATCCCCGAAGATGCGCCTCATTTTCTGAATCCTGAAGTGCTCAAGGAGAAAGAAGAGGCCGTGGCGTATGCTTCCGAAGAGGCCCCTTCAAATTCCCAAGCCGTTTCGGAATCAGGCCAAGACGCAACCATGGCGGAGCAAAAGCAAGCACATGAATCCCAGCGGGAAGCGGGTGGCGGCGTGGAAGAGCAGTCACCCGAAAAAATGGAAAAAGTACTGAACACCGGTATGCAGTTTATCTCCGGCCTGTTGGAAATGGCCAGCGGTAAGAAAATTGAAACGGTGGGTGATGACAAACAGATGATCAAAATTGACCGGGCCACCGGTGAAGTGACGATGAAATTTAAATTGCCTGCTTTTTAGTATCTTAACAAAGAAAAATCGGCTACTATTATAATGATTATAAAGGTTTTGGGGGGGAGACTGCGATATTTTCCCAAACATGAAAAAAACTGGTTATGCACGTTTTTAGTCGGGGCAATGTGAATCGTTGAGAGATCATCAACCTTAGTTCCAGGGAAGCACGATCATCCTTAACCGTGACAGTGATTCGTGTTTCTGATGGGAGCCTGGCTATCTGCATCAACGATTCAAAATCTGATAATGTAATATGGGATAGTGTTGTCATCGGCCCGTACTCCTTCATGATATTTGTTAAAAGATATACTATACTCGCGAAGGCCATAATTGGTGATTTTATAATTGATCAATACCTTAATTCATAGGCGTAAGACATATTTCAAAATCACCAATTATGACCGTGCCAAGTATATCGTTTTCGGTCTCCCGCTGTCAGGCGATTTTTGACTTTACAATATGTTTTTTGGGCAGTAGCGGGATTAAACAACGCAAAGCCTTGTTCACGGATGCAGAGTCTGGAAAATATGCCTGAATATCCGGCTCCAGAATAACCGCGCCCTTCTTTGGCATCACCTCCCGGGTGACAGTTGTGCCATCCGCCTTATGAATGGTAATCGTATAGCCGGCTTGCATGGCTCTGTAATGCTTGCCGCGCACTCCGCCTCTAAAATCATATTCGGTGCGCATATCGTGTTCCTCCGTATATGTGTTATTTACTCTGTTTTTGATCAAGTTTCCTCTCCGTCGGAGTCGCCCTGCGACAACTGATAATACGTATGTCAGAACCACGTTCTGTATAAACGACTACCCGTACATGCCCCTTATCAGAACTTCCGATGTCAATATAGCGATGCTCATCTGATGAGTGGTCGGAATCAGATATCGTTACTGAAAACGGATCGCCAAAAACCGTTGCAGCCTCACTAAAACTGACTTTGTGTTTTTTAAAATTCGCTTTTGCTTTTGTTTCGTCCCACTCAAAGCCTGGTTTCATTATGATGCCTTTTTCTCAAAGCAACGCTTCTGAAAATCCTAAAATCATTAAATCCTGAAAATCCTAATTCAGACAATGGCAACTGCCAATCACTGTCTGAATTAGGATTTGTAAGATTAACGGATTATTGGATAGGGTAAAGTGCCAATTTGCCTTGCTTTATTTAAAAAAAGTGTAAACCGCTTTTGCTTCGTTTTTAAACGACGCCATAGAGATTATCTGAAAATCTATCTCTTTTCTACCTATTTGACTGAATCCGTGCCCAAAATCCGTTAGAATCAGAAAAATGCGTATTTCACTTAATAAATCGTGGAATGTATCTACCGGTTTTTTTCTTGTATTTTATATATTCTTTACCATGCAGATTCAATAAATGGATTTCTTCGCGAATTACCATACAATGAAAAATAGTTGAAGCAGCTAATAATAACACGAATAATACATAACTCGGACGTACTAAAAATAAGCTGAAAAACATAATGAAATAGGAAAGAAAATAAGGGTTCCGAATGTATGCATAAATACCATTTTGGATCAGTGCGGTTTTTTGATTTTCATGTATACCGACGCGCCATGAATTTTTAAGCTGTGCTGAAAAAGACCATCCCATGATAATGCTTAATGCAAAAAGAAACAGCCCCATGTAAGAAATTATAGGATATCTTAAGAATACGATTGCCCCCATGAGTTGATACCAACGTTCCGAATTGGTAGAAATAATCGTCATTAAAAAACATAAAGATGTAAATATTATGGAACTTTTTAACAGAAAATCAGACGCTCTGATTCTTTGTTTCGTATCGGCTTTAACGATCAAATTCCTTGTGATGAAGGCCCCCAAGTAAATCAGGGTCAGAAGAATGATTAATATTTTTTCTATCATTTGTTTTGTCCTATCATTTGTTGTGCAGCGAGTAGACGGGAAATCTTGCCAATCCTAAGCCCCGTAAAAACTGGGTTTGAGAGTTTCGGCTACCCACATAAGGCGGGACAGACGTAGGTTGGTAGCCACTTTTTCATGTGCTAAATGGTGCGAAAAATTTTTCCTACACAGTTTTGCGCTGAAACCAAAAATATTGCAGAAAAAATTTTGAGTACCCTACATTTTAACATTTTAAAAAGCGATCATATTTTTACTTTGGTAACTTAAAAATAGCTGGTTGAGGGGAAGTTATTTCGTCCCCGTTCCTTATTTATTTTCTAACCACTGATTATATCATTTACAAGTCTATCTGTAAAGAAGCGGTTATGCAAGTGTAACCGTTCGCTCCCCCTACATGTAAGCTAACTCGGGACAGCTTCCCGCGTATACACCCTCACGCACGGTTGTGATCATGTAAAGCGGAAAGCCGTTCCGCCCAGAGGAGAGAGCGGTTACATGCCATCATGAAACGGTAAACGATTGACATAATCATGCACACATATTATCATATAGAAATGGTATGGGGAAAAGTGCAAGATCAGTCTCACCGTTGATGAAAGTATCTTCGTCGCCATTGAACAAGCGTAACCGTTCACTCCCCGGCAAGACTTGCAAAACGTCTCGAATATCCCGACGCTTCGCGAATGGATGTTTTTGACCAGGCAATCAAACCCAGATTGAATCTATACTGATCTGACATGACATGACATTAGGATACGGGAAACAGTTTTAATGACTCAATTTTTACACCCCAATAGTAAAAGACATAAGCAAAATGATCGGAAGGCTGTCCGCTGTTTAATTGGCCTTAGTTTGAAAATAGCACTGTTGCTTGTCATTGCCGTTTTTTACGGACCTGTCTGCGATGCGGATGCCTATTCTTTGAAAAAACAGCCTCCCCAAAACAACCACCCCATGACTCCCCAATACGTTGAATCCCTGAAAACGCTTGCTCCGGACAGAGGCGTTTGGGAAGGTCCGGTGCTTTACTTTAAACCCGGTGGGGTTCCTTTGTATCTGATCCTGATTGAAAAAGCGTCGCAGGAGTTATCGCTGTATCACTATGACGGTGCTTACAAACTGATCAAAAGGTATCGTTGCGTCACCGGACAGCGGCATGGCAAAAAACAGCGAGAGAAAGACAAAAAAACACCTGAAGGCATCTTTTTCAACACAAAAACATTCAGGGATAAAAAAATTACCATCTTTGGTGATCGGGCCTTCGGATTGAACTATCCTGATATTTTTGATGAGTTTGACGGCAACGGCGGTTCCGGCATCTTTATCCACGGCACGAATCGCGCCCTTGACTCGTATTCCAGCAACGGTTGTTTGGTGATGCGTAATTCGGAGTTGAAAACACTTGACAACCGTATTGACTTTAAATTAACGCCGGTGATTATCGGGGAACGTCTACCGTATACCTTTGCAGCCTCTGAACGCGATTTTGCAGAACTGATACCGTTTTTAAAAAACGCCATGCTTCCCCCCAAATATGCCGGACTGGATTCGGAAATCAGCTCGCTTGTTATTCTTGGTATGCAAGAACGCGTGGTGGCGCTGGGGGAGGTTATTATTAAAAAGACGGCCGGTTCTGAAAATATCCGCGGGTATTCAAAATTGTACCTGGCCGGACCGGGGGCGAACTTTTTAGTGCTTATTAAACGGGAATGGCATGAAGAAACAATTCCGATCACTATTGCCAAAGTCAAAACACGTTCATCAAAAGATAAAGCCAGGATTAGTCCGATTCAACCGCTTCAAATTGTTACACCGGCACCCAGTCTGTCTGAACGTCCCACACCGTCTCCCGCCATCCGACAAATAGTTGAAAAACCCGAAGTCACACATCCGGAAAAAGAGAGACGAACATTTGATTCACCCAAAAGCGTACAACCGGAGCCGAAGCCATCCGAGCGTTCAGAACTGTTGCCTGAAAACCGGACGACAGTTGAAAAGCCCGCAGTTACGGCATCGGAAAAAGAACCCTTAACAACGGAACCACAAAAAATTACACCATTGCCCACGAAGCAACCGGTGGTGGAACAACCGAACATAACACCGTCACAAAAGGAACAATTGGGTATTCTTCCTAACGAGATTGTTTTCCCTGCTCCTAGCCAATCAACGCCGTCTGAACAATTTTCGGCCAAGAAACCGGCGGTTGAAACGTCCGAGATGGTACTTACGGACAAAGAACAGACGGCCGAGGGGCGGATTGAAGTGCTAGTTGAGTCCTGGCGCAAAGCTTGGGAGGAGAAGCGCCTTGATGATTATATAACCTTTTATCATCCGGATTTTAAAAGCAAAAATAAAAATCTGGCAGCATGGAAAAAATATAAAAAAATATTGAATCAACGCAATAAAAAAATCAGCATAAAAATATCTGACATCAAAGTGTTCCTTGCCGAAAGCAGTGTGTATGTGAGTTTTCGGCAGCATTATCGTTCCGACACCTTCAAAGCGAGCGGTTTTAAGATATTGGAACTTAAAAAAGATAAAAATTTATTGAAAATTTACAGGGAAAAAATGGTCAAATCTGATCAGGACAGTGCAATACTGCATCGCCTCAAAAACAAAAGCAATTATATCAGGCCTTTTTTTTAGAGAATCAAACCAAAATGAAAATTCAATTATTCGATCAACGTTTAGAGCCGATTAAAAATAAAATCTTCCAAAACGAACGTTTGTCAGCCGAAGATGGCGCCATCTTGTATGAAAGCAACGATTTGATCGGCGTCGGACGACTGGCCGATTATGTACGCCGACGGCGACACGGCGCCAAAGCGTATTATGTCTATAATCAACATCTGAATTACACCAATGTTTGTATCAACCGCTGCCTGTTTTGCGCTTATGCCAAAGATGAAGGCCAAAAAGGAGCATTCACCCTTACAGCTGATGATATCCGCGAACGGATAAACGCGCGTCTTGATGAGCCGATTTGTGAATTGCATATCGTCGGCGGACTGAATGACAAGCTGCCATTTGACTATTACACAGATCTGATTCGAACGGTTAAAGAAATCAGACCCCAGGCGACTGTCAAAGCGTTCACCGCCGTGGAAATTGATTATCTAGCGCGCCTTGCCAACCTATCGTTAAAGGCTGCCATCCAAGCCCTGAAAGACGCCGGCCTGGGAATGCTTCCCGGCGGCGGCGCCGAAGTGATGAGCGCGCGAGTCAGGCAAAAATTGTTTCCCCGTAAAATAGGCCAGGAACGCTGGTTGGAAATTATGCAAGCGGTCCATGAAGCCGGTCTGACATCCAATGCCACGATGCTTTACGGCCATATTGAAACGGTCCAAGAACGGGTGAAGCACCTGATGTTGCTGCGTGAATTACAAGATATGACGGGCGGATTCTCAGCTTTTATCCCGCTGGCGTTTCATTCTAAAAACACGAGATTAGCTCATATTGAGTCCACCACCGGGTTTGATGATCTTAAAAATGTGGCTGTGGCGCGCCTGATGTTGGACAATTTTGATCATATCAAAGCGTATTGGGTGATGATCGGTGAGAAATCAGCTCAAATCGCCCTGTTTTTCGGCGCAGACGATTTGGACGGTACGATTATCGAGGAAAAAATCACGCATACGGCGGGCGCATCAACCGCCAAAGGTTTAAGTGCTGAACAGATGGAAAACCTGATTACCTCGGCAGGTTTCGAACCGGTGCGGCGGGATTCGTTTTATCGACCGGTAGGCGTATAGGATCGAATTATCAGTGGTCAGGACACCTGGATAATGAATCTCATATGTTCGTCATTCGATTATTCAATTGTTCGTTATTCGATTGTTAATCTGTTAAACATTTAAAAACCGATGAGCTATTTATTTCCAGCCCCTTAATGAGTAAAAAGATCATCAGAAAAGGAAAAATTAATAGTGGAAGGACAAATGACTCCGCTGGCTGCGGATGAACCGTTTCAATTTGCCTGTTCGAGCCAGGTTCCCTGCTTTAATGATTGCTGTCAGGATTTAAACCAGTTTTTGACCCCTTACGATATTTTACGTCTTAAAAAGCATTTCGGACTCACTTCCGCCCAATTTTTAGAGCAATACACCAGCCAACATATTGGGCCGGAAACCGGTTTACCGATTATCACGCTACGGCCCGATTACGCCGCCGACCTGAAATGCCCGTTTGTTACCTCCCACGGCTGCCGTGTGTATGAAGACCGACCAGCCTCCTGTCGCATGTATCCGATTGCCAGAGCGATTTTTCGATCCCCCCTGACCGGGCAGATTGAAGAACAGTTCATGCTGATAAAAGAACCCCACTGCCGCGGTTTTGAGCAAGGCCCGCAGATGACCGCTCATGAGTGGATGCAACAACAGGATTTGACGATATACAACGCTATGAATGACCGCATGATGACAATTATCAGCCTCTGGCGGCAACAAAAGCAGGGGCCGCCGGATTTGAAAGCAAACCGTATGTTTTCCATGGCTTGTTACGATCTTGATGCGTTCCGCCAATATATCAATACAAACGGACTGCCGAATAATTTGGACACTCAAGACATTGACCTGAAAACATTTCCAACGGATGATATTGCGTTGCTCAAAGTCGCTTTTAAGTGGGTTTTATATGAATTTTTTGGTGTTACGGAAAGTAAAATATAATGAAAGACAAAGTTGCGCTGGTGCTAGGTGCTGTCAAAGGAATCGGCAAAGGCATCGGACTGGCACTTGCTCAAGAAGGCGTTAAAATCGCATTGACCCACTTTGACTGGCCCGAAGCCCTGGATGCCATGCGGCGGGATTTTGCCGCTATCGGACAAGATCATCTGATCATTAAATGTAATCTGCTTGAAACAGACAGTATTCCGGTACTCATTCAGAAGGTTATAGATCATTTCGGTCGTCTTGACATTCTGATCAATAATATAGAGCGGGGCGGTTGGCCGATAGTTCACGGTAAATATAACCGGGCCCAATGGGATCTGGAACTGGCCACAACATTGCGCGCCAAGCAATGGGTGTCAGAAGCGGCTTTGCCCCATTTAAAAGCCGGCGGTAACGGCGTCATAATCAACTTTTCATCAATTGCCGGCCTTGTGGGCCGTTCCGGCCCGGCCAGTTTAGTCTTCAATGAAGGCTATGCCACTGCCAACCGCGGTGTGTCTCTCCTAACCGAAACCTGGGCGCGAATGGGCGCGCCGGAAGTGCGGGTCAATGAAATCATGCTGGGTTTTTTTGAAACCCGTCATGCCGAACATACCCGCGGTTGGGGATTGCTGACGCCGCAACAGCAACAAGCGCTGAAAGATCACACCTTATTT
>JAOZRC010000005.1:0-14112 GCA_029940345.1 Desulfobacterales bacterium | reverse complement strand
AACGCACCGGCACGATTGAAGATGTCGTTAAGACAGTGCGTTTTATTATCAAAGACGCTCCGTTTATGACCGGCACCGTTTTGCGCTTAGATGGTGGCTATATTCTCGGCGGTGAAAAAATGGTGCCCATGCCTGCCGGCGTTATCTGAAAAAATGAAATGTCCCTCCGAAGCTCCGTGGGAACGGCATGTTTGTAGCACAATTGGCTCAAAATCCGTCAGAGTACCATCGGGACGACATATTTGTAGCAACATAACAGAATAGGCGCTATTATACTTGCAGAGGCCATAAAAGTAGGGCAAATTAACAATTTGCTCTACTTTGCCAATGAAAAAGTGTAAACTGACTTATGAAGATTGCCATTAATTTCTATACTTCTTCCCACCATAACCGCTCAAATCCCAAAGACACCGCCGCATATTTGCGAAGGCGCAGGTTCCCGTATTTCTGTTCCAAGGCATTCCCGTAGGCCTTGGCTTACGCACATGCATCTTTCATCGCAGATCGCATGACAGGATTATTTTTTAGCGCCTGGGGCGCTAATTTTTTGGCCGCTTCGCCGTTCACCCCGGCATCCTTTAGCTGAATAAATTTGAATTCGATCAGAATGTCTGAAATCTTAAATCGCCGCATATAAGGACGGATAATCATGGTCAGGTCCGCATAACGGCGGCCGGTCTCTTTTTCCGAGTCCATGATAAACAGGATGTCATTGTACAAAAGCGTCAGAAAGGCGGTTTTCACAGCCAGTTCGTTGGCCTGGCGATAATCGCGGTTGTGGAACACCCGAAAATAGCGGTTTTTCACAAAATCACACAGGGGCAGCATCTCGCCATGCTGATACAACCGTTTGGCTGCATCTTTGCCCGCATCTCTCTTGGTCGGCTGCGGATATTTGCAAGTTTCGTAAAAGGCATCAAGAAAATAGATGGAAAGCGTCGGATTATAGACCGAATCATCCGCTTCAGAAGAAAATTTATATCCATCATAATAGGTCTGCATCAGATCGGATGCAGCCGTTATGTCCGTTTCCTTATGGCTTTACCTGATCTGAAAATTGAAACTTGAAACTTATCGTGAAATCATCTATGATCAAAATATTTGAATATAACTCATTGCATTTAAATGTAAGGTGCGAAGCACAAAATGCTGAAACTGAAACTACGCAGTAAATTAATCATCTATTCAATTGCGCTCGCGATTATTCCATTAGGAATTGCGGGCAAAACGATGATTCAGATTACCCAGGATGAGCTTAAAAGTTCGGTCAACGACCAAATAAGCAACACTATTGCACAAATATCTAATGATATTGATGAGTTATATGCGAATACCTGGCTCGCTCCGCTGATGCTGATTGCTAGCGGGATTGAAAACGAAAAACTGGGCGTGGATGCAAAGCTTTCCTTAATTAAGGCAGGCATCGAAAATATTGCAGATGTTGTGGCTTGCCAAATCAGTATTATCGGCATGTCCGAACCGATTATCATCACCAAGGATGACTTTACCAATCATCTTACCAAGTTTGGCTTGGAACCCGCTGAAATCTTGCGCTTTGACCCGGCGACCCTCTTAAAATTAGCTGCCACGCCAGTCGCTGCCAAGGGAGATAATAGCGCTGAAAATGCCTGGTCATCTGATCAGCCCCCTGATGAATTACAATACATTCCCGCCTCGGATGATTGGCTTTTATCAATTATTATTCCTATTCGTAATTTAGCGGCCGGGCAAAAAGCATTTTTTATTTCAAAGATCAATCTCAAGCGCTTGCACAGCTTAATTTATTCACATCCGTTTAACCGAACCGGAAGCATAACGATGGCAGATGCGAATGGGCACCAGCTATTTGATCCTCTGCGCAAAAATTTGAATGATTTATCAATTGTCCAAAAAGCGCTTCAACTGATGAATTCGCCATATCATTCTATTGGTGTCACGCCTTACGTCCGACCGGATGGTGAAAAAATTTTAGCCGGTTTTTCATTTCCTAAATATTTCAATATGGCGGTGATTGTAGAGCAAAGTGAACGCAACGCCTACGCCGCCATCGATAAAATGATGCGCACGTTGACCATCCTGATCATTGCCGTTTTAGCAGTGACCATCATCGGTGCGATTTTGTTTGCCTTGCGTATCATCCGGCCGCTGGAGGAGATTGCGTCAGTCGCTCAAAAGGTCGGCGCCGGCAATCTTGTTGTTCAGGTCAGTCCATTAAAAACTGAGGATGAAATCGGAATTCTGGCGACACGTATGAATGACATGATTTCCGGTTTGCGCGACCGGGACCACATCCGCAACACGTTTGGCCGCTTTATGTCCGATGACGTGGTGAATGCTATTTTGGAATCGCCCGAAGGCGCCCAAATCGGTGGTGCCAAACGACAGGCTACCATTATGATGACTGATCTGCGGGGGTTTACCTCAATGGGTGAACGCCTTACGGCCGAGGATGTTGTCGCCATTTTAAACATCTATCTTGAAATTATGACGGACATTATTTTCAAATATAAGGGAACGATCATCGCATTTATCGGTGATGCCATCCTGATTATTTTCGGAGCCCCGATTGCACGGGAGAATGATGTTCAACGTGCGGTTGCCTGCGCCGTTGAAATGCAGTTGGCCATGCAGACGGTGAATACACGTTGCCGGAATATGGGCTATCCTGAAATCCGTCAGGGAATCGGTGTCAACACCGGAAAAGTTATCGTCGGCAATATCGGCTCTGAAAAACAAATGAAATATGATTGCATTGGCCGTAACGTGAACCTGGCATCCCGTATTGAATCATATACGGTGGGCGGGCAGATAATGATTTCGGAAAGCACCAAGGTCGCTTGTCCCGGGATACTTCGCATTGACGACCAGACCGAAGTGTTTCCCAAAGGTTTTCGGCAACCGATCATGATTTATGATGTCGGCGGCATTGGCGGTGATTTCAATGTTTATTTGAAAGCTAAAAGGAAAGGTGATTTTTTAAAACTGAAAATCCCTATTCGTATGGAGTTTAACGTCCTGAAGGGTAATGAATCCGGCGCTGATTTCTATCCCGGTGTAATTATGAGTCTGACCGGTCAGGAAGCGCAAGTGCGCTCTGCCACTCAATTGAATATCTTGGATAATTTGAGGATAAAGCTTTTTGATCGTAAAAATAAAATAATTACAGTGGAATTGTTAGCCAAGGTAACGGATATTCATGAAAAAAAGCCCATTAATGCCGAGTGCTCCGATAAGTCCCCAAGGCATCAAAACGGTGCCGACAAGTGTTCTAAGCCCAAGCTAACCGTCCTACTGGTGGATGACCAACCTTTGATCGGGTTGACCATGCGTCGTATGTTAGCCAAGGAAGAAGACATCAGTTTTCATTACTGCGATGATCCGACCCAGGCAATTGAGGAAGCCAATAAAATTCAACCCAATGTGATTCTTCAGGACCTTGTTATGCCCCAAATAGATGGCTGGGAACTGCTTAAAAAATTTCGCGTTAATCCCGTCACGCGAAATACACCCCTGATTGTGCTGTCAACGACCGAAGAACCGCTTGTTAAATCAAAAGCGTTTTCCCAAGGCGCGGTCGATTACATGGTGAAACTCCCCCATCAATTGGAAGTGGTTGCCCGTATCCGGTATCATGCCCAAGCGTCTATCCGTATGTCAGAGAAAAATGAAACTGAATTTATTATCTGTTTTACATCCGTTCCACCGGAGGCTGAACAATTTTTGAAAAATGCCAAATGATCACTAACCGAAACCCCTATCCGGTAACATTATGATAAAAAAATATAATCATCAGCTTATGCTTCAATATCGTTGTGTGTATTTGCGCCTCATCTTAGCAGTGTTGCTCATTAGCTCCGTAACGGCCTTTGCCAAACAGCCAAATGTAACAATTACGCTCGAACACAAAGACTCGCTCCGCACGATTGCCAAACAACATTTCGGAGTCCCGGATGATTGGAAAATTATTCTTTACTATAACGGTTTTCAAAATTATGAAGACCTGCCGCCCAAGGCTTCTCTTGTCATTCCGGTTCAATTGTACAAAAATACAACA
Source organism: Desulfobacterales bacterium (assembly GCA_029940345.1). Taxonomy (GTDB): domain Bacteria; phylum Desulfobacterota; class Desulfobacteria; order Desulfobacterales; family JAUCGF01; genus JAUCGF01. The sequence goes on along the minus strand of JAOZRC010000005.1, from coordinate 10,058 downwards.
GCATTGCTCCGCAAAGCGCGTGAATTAACTCGTCTTGCAAGTATGGAAGGGGCGCGTATTTTGGCTAAAGAGGCCATTGAAAAAGCGATCCGACTCCAACAAGATGCGATGACATTCAAAAACCGGGGTAAGCTGAAGGAGGCGCTTGAAATCGCTCAACAAGCTGTCCAGGCTGGTGAAAGCGCTTTGTCCGAAGCCCAAAAGAAGAAATTGCAGACCGTTTCCGCCATTCTCGCATCTTGGCAGGGAAAGGTTCAAAGCCGCAAACCGGAACAATCTGTTTGGAGCAATACGGTCAATAAACAGGAATTGATCGAAAAAGAACGTATCCGCACCCTGTCGGATTCGCGCGCCCGGATTTCGTTTATTGATGGAAGTACGCTAAATCTGGATGCCAATGCCCTCGCCGTAATAGGAATAATGCGTGAAAATCGTGTTAAGCAATCACTCAAAACTGATGTAACGGTTTTAAAAGGCGATGTCTTTTTGCTGATGGCGTCATTGGGTCAGAAGAATAAGTTCAGCATTAACGCACCAGGCCTGGAAACTGATATTCGTTCCCGGAAATTGAGAGTTTCCCGCGATATGAATAATGTCACCCGAATCTCCAATTATGATGGCGAAATTGATGTCAAGGCTCAAGGACGCCAAGTCATTGTGAGAAAAAATGAGGGTGTCAAAATTAAGCCGGGCAAGCAACCCGGTGACCCCAGGGAGCTTTTACCTCCCCCCCAGCTAACGGTTCCTACGCCCAATCAAGTGTTGTTATCAACGGATGTCCGCTTTGTGTGGCAGGCGATTGAAGGTGCCTGGTCATACAAATTGGAAATCGCCGACAAGCGCAACTTTACTTCTATTCTAAAAGAAAAAAAGTCAGTCGAAACCAATTTTCATTGGAAAGCGCCTCAACGGGGCGTTTACTATTTCAGAATTTATACGATTGATAACGAGGGACTGGCTGGATCCTATTCTGAACCGGTTCAGTTTTCGGTAAACACGGATATTACGCCGCCTTATCTGGCGGTGCATACGCCTGTGGAAAATGCGGTGATCCTGGATGATGAAATCAATATCCGGGGGCTTACCGAAGACAAGGCAACTTTGACGATCAATGATCGCAAGGCAACGATTGCGACTGACAACACCTTCAACCATCGCTTAAAACTGGCGATAGGCGCTAACACAATTGTGATTAAGGCAACCGATCCGGCCGATTTTGAGACAGTCATCAAACGCCACATTATCTCACACCCTGAAGAACAACTCCTCTTTTTGGATGTCCCTCACTTGTTGGTGATCAACACGGCTTCGGTTACGCTTAATGGCCGTATCCGTCCACGCACCCAGGTTGAAATAAATGGCCATTCGGTGATGCTGACGGAAACATTTTCCCATGTTATCGAGCTTACTGAAGGTGAGCATACGTTGACATTCAAAGCTTCGGCGCCGCCTGACCAGAAGTTGAATATCGGCACACAGATTGAAACGGTTAAGGTAAAAGTTGATTTGACAGCCCCCGCGTTAGAGTTGGAAAAAATATCCTTATATCATAACCAGGCGGCTGTCACTCTTGCCGGACATGTTTCCGAAGATGCCGGCGTCACTGTCAACGCCCAACCGGTCCGGTTAACAGACCATCATTTTGAATATGCCATTACGCTAAAAGAGGGGGAAAACCTATTTGAGATCATAGCGCAAGATGCGGCTGGCAACCAGACTCGAAAAAGAGTAACCCTTATTCTGGATACCCAGGCTCCCGTTAATGTCCGACAAACGCTTTCAAAGTCTGTGGTTCAAGGCGGTGAATCTGTCGCGCTTACAGTTAAAGGAGAAGATAAAGGCGTCGGTTTAGCCCGCACTGGTCATTTTGCAATTGCCATTGACAAGCAACTTTTTAACGGAATTCTGACATTAAATGCCACCGAAAATCTTTATGAAGGCAATATTTTTATTCCGCCGGGGATTAAAGGATCTGTGCAAGTTCATCATATACGCATTCGGGATCGTCTGGGCAATGAATTGAAGTGGGAAAAATGAATGCCTCGAACGCCTTGAACATCCAACATCAAACGTTCAACATCGAACATTGAATGACAAAAATGTGTCCTACTCAATAATTATGGCGGCTACCAACATAAGACGGGACACATTCTGATCAGTTGCTCGTTACGAGGCTCTGCCTCGTAACGTATAGTGGCTAGGCTCTGCCTGCTGCAAAAGACGTCTTGCGCAGGAGGCAGAGCCTCAGATTACCCGTTACGAGGCGGAGCCTCGTAACGAGCGGAAGTGTCCCGGCTTATGTTGGTAGCCGAATATCTCGAACGTCTCGAACATCGAACTATGAAAATTTATTTAAAAGAAAAAATTGGCGATCCGGAATTGTTTACCGGTCGAAGAGAGGAGTTGGCGTCTTTATTGCGATGGACAGATCGTATTAAACGTGAAATCTCCCTCAGCACAGCCATTCTATCCCGCAGGAAAACAGGAAAAACGGTGCTGCTGCAAAGATTGTACAATATTACCTTTCATAAAAACGATATGGTTATTCCTTTCTACTTTGAAATAAGGGAAACTGACCAATGGCTATCTGATTTCAGCGTCGAATTTTTTCTGACCTTTCTTTACCAATATATCGCTTTTAAAACCCGCAAGTGTGAATATATCACTTATTCAAAAGATAACCTGGATCGCGCGTTGCAAACGGTGAAAAAGGAAAAACTCTGTTATCTGGAAGACATTATTGAAGACATCGCATACTCAAGGAAACATGGACATCTTGATAATTTGTGGAATCTGGCAAAAGAAGCGCCTCGTATTGTGGCCCAATATAATGACGAACGGGTTGTTCAGATAATAGATGAATTTCAATATCTCAACAAATATATTTTCAGAGATCAGGCTTGTCAGAATCCTATCAAAAACCTTGCGGGAAGTTATCTGCATACATGCGAATATAAAAATGCGCCGCTGCTGGTGTCGGGCAGTTGGGTGGGATGGCTGATGAACGATTTGATCACCATGCTTCCCGGACGCTTTCTTAAACTCATTATGAAAAATATTCCGGAAGACGAAGCCATTGATATGGTATTCAAATATTCACTGATTGATGATGTTCCGATAACCGAAGAAACCGCCTTTCTTATCGCCCGTTTGACCGAAGGCAACCCGTTTTATATCAGCGCCCTGTTTCGTTCACGCATTTCGCATAACGATCTCACCACCCAAGCGGGCTTAATGAACACGTTTGAATTTGAAACGTTGCACCAGGAGGGACAGATCCGAGACGCATGGCTGGAATATATCACATCCGCTTTTCAACGCGTCAACGGACAAACGGCCATTGACATCGTTCATTATCTGTCCAAACACCGCCACCGCTATGTCAGTCGCAAGGAATTAAAGGACAATCTGAATATTGATATGACCGCTGCCGAATTGGAAAGGAAACTGGAAGCCCTGGCCTACAGTGATATTATTGACCAAAACAAATCACGCTACTGCGGTGTGCAGGATAATATTTTTGATAAGGTTTTCAGAAGCAAATACAGCGATGACATCGAAAAATTCGTCATTAAGGAAGCTCCATCAGAGTACCGGGCGCTATTCGAAGATATGCAAAAGCGGTATAAAAAACTGTCCGGCAAATATAGCCGCTACAAAGGCGCTTTTGCCGAGTTTATAATATGCAGCCATCTTAGGGATAACGCTTATCTGAATAACAACCGCTTTAAATCAATGATACAAAACATGCCGGCTGATTTTCAATTCACCGAATATGGCCAGGTGGGGTCATTAATTTCACCGCCGCTTCAAAAGCCGGAATTTCAGATTGATATTTTGGCGCGACCCAGGGAACCAAGCTATACATTTATCGGTGAAGTCAAAAACCGGAAAGCCAAATTTTCTGTAAAAGAAGCATCTGATTTTCTTGCCAAAGCGGAAAAAGTGCAAGAACTGGAACAGATACGCCAAGCAGTGCTTTGCGTCTTTTCCTTTGGCGGTTTTTATAAGAACACAATTGCTTTTTTTCAAAATCATAATATTGCCTATAGTGATGATTCGCGGTGGTTGGCTCAATAAAAAAACGCCAATGCCCAGGGTCTCCGATTTCAAACTTACCAAAGGATAAAAATAATGAAAAACAGTTTTAAATTCTTCGTCTTGTTTTTTTTATTATGCGGTGAAATTTATGCATCGCCGACCAATCAGAATTTATTGATCACTTCGGGCAAAGATGCGTTTATCGCCTCGGGTGACAGTCTTCACCGTTCGATCTTTTACTTTGAGGTTCCCCAAACTTACACAGGTAAAATACATGTGCGTATTTTTGACGCCGATATCGGCGCTGACTATGATAGCTGGCAACAAGACTCCGAAGTGCTCTACCACCTGTACGGTAAGGGCGGTGTCAACCGGAACATTCGTTCGATCACCGACGCCTTGTCGGATGAAAAAGCGATCACTCAACTGAAACTGGGCCGCAGCCGCTATTACAATAATCAGTGGCGTACAATAACGGTTTTGGACGTCAACCAGGGCGAACCGCTGAAATCCATGGTTCATTTTCAACTGGTGGTTGACGGAATCAAAGGCCAGGCATCCAATAAATACCAGGTTTTTATCTCTTCCGAAGATAAAAAAAATACGGCAATTGAAAACGCGCGTTTATATACGCCGGTTATCAATCTCAATATCCCAGCCGCCGACCCTGGCAAAGTGACCCAGGTGCGCTTTATGATCCCGAGAGAAGCGCCCGGTTCAGGATCAAGTCTGGATATTTCCAATTTTGATGTTGACTCTGCAGAGTATGGTGCCAAACTCTATTTCAGCACCCAATTTCGGGCCTCAATTGCCTTGGAAGCGTCCCAAAACAGTGAAACCAGCACCACCCGAGTTGAAATCAGAGAAGAGGAACGCGGGCAAGCAGGCGCGATTTTGTTTACTTCGAAAGAACCCAACAATCTTCAATTATGGATTAATGATGAGCAGGGTAATTCCGTTCCCATTGAATTGCCGCCTTTCATGGCGAAAAAAAACCAATTGCCTGAACCACATATCAGTGTCATACCCTTGTCCGAATGCAATGCCATCATGCTGGACGCCACCCAATCGGAAGATCCGGATAACGATGAATTGGCCTTTGAATGGCTTTTTGAAGACGGCTCATCCAAGACAGGCAGCCGTATTGTACAGCGGTTTGAAAATGCAGGCGAATATCAGGTCACGCTGGTTGTAACCGATAACTCCGGTTTTGTTGCCAACAGTAGCCGTATGACGCAAACTGTTCGCATTAACGATCGTCCTCAGGCGCGCATAAACGCACCCTCAAAAGGCATGCCCAGGCAGATGCTCGAATTGGACGCAGCCGAATCCGCCGATACAGACGGAGAGATCATCAAGTATCTTTGGAATTTTGGTGATGGGCAAAAGGGATCAGGACCGAAAGTTAAGCATCGCTATGAACGCTCCGGAAGATATACGGTGTCCCTGACAGTCGAAGATAACAGCCAAAGCCCTAATGATAAGATCGGGTGCAGCCGGGCGAAAGCTGTGCATCAGATATGGATTAACGCTTCCCCGGTCACCCGGTTGAACATGCAAGCGATCGCCGCTATTGGTGAACAGGTTCCTATAAATGCGGAAGGCTCCATTGATAGCGACGGCCAGATTGTCAATTATCAATGGTATTTCGGAGATGGTGAGATGGGGCAAGGGCTTGGCGTGACGCACGAATGGCGCAAACCGGGCAAATACACCGTCCAATTGTGCGTTACGGATAACGCCGGATTGGATAACAGCGTTACCGTTGAAGAAGCGGAAATTATTATCAATGCGCCGCCGGAACCGCTTATTAAGGCCCGCAACGTCATTGCCGCCAGTGAAGAAGTCGAATTTGACGCTTCCGGCTCCGTAGACCCTGACGGAGAAATCACACAATATCGTTGGGACATGGGTGATGGCGTTTCTAAACAGGGCGTCAAAGTAACCCATGTCTATTCATCGCCTGGAGTTTATCAACCCCAATTGACCGTTATCGACGATTCAGGAGTTTCCAACGACACCGCTTCTGCGAAGGTGTCTGTACGTGTAAATCATCCGCCCATACCGCAGCCCGGAGAGGACCGCATTGTCAATACAAGCGTGGTGCAATTCGACGCTTCGGCTTCCACTGACGAAGATGATGAAATTATCGCGTATGCCTGGGATTTCGGCGACAATCGGACGGCTGAAGGCATTGAAGCGGCGCATGTTTATGCAATGCCGGGAAAATACACCGTAACACTCACCGTAACCGACGCTTCGGGAACTGTCAGTGCGAAACAATCAGACACCGCCGCGATCACTGTCAATCATCCCCCGGTTGCCGATGCCGGACCGGATATTACAATTCCTTCCGGTGCCAAGGCAGATTTTGACGCCGGTTTCTCCGAAGACCCGGATGGTGAAATCGTCTCATACCAATGGCTTGTTGACGGGGTTCCCAAAAATGGCCGGCAAACGGAACATCAGTTTAATAACTACGGTAAATATCAGGTGCGCCTGACGGTTAAAGACAATGACGGCGCACAAGACATCGATTACGTTGCCATCACGGTAAATGCGCCTCCGGTGGCTGGTTTTGATCCGGTCAAACGGGTGGCACCCGAACAAACCGTTGTTTTTGACGCCAACAGTTCTTATGATCCCGATGGCCGCATCACTCATGCGCAGTGGGATTTTGGTGACGGCACTGCAATCCGGGAAGGAATGGCGGTTAAACATGCCTATCTGAAACCGGGGCGCTATAAAGTCACGTTGACGGTTCGGGATGATTCGGAGGCTTCCGATAATACGACAGCAAAAACCGGAATGGTGGAAGTAAACTATCCGCCCCAAGCGGATGCCGGCCCGGATATCCGTACTTGCAGACAAATGGTTGTCTTTGACGGCTCGTCCAGCAATGATGCGGACGGAGATCATCTAAACTGGCATTGGGATTTCGGAGATGAAACTTCCGCCCAGGGCGTCAAAACAGAACACCTCTACGCCAATCCGGGAATCTATCCGGTGACGTTAACTGTGAATGACGGCGCCGGGTTAAACAATTCCGTTGCTCGCGCTAAAATCACCATTTATGTGAATGCACCGCCATCAGCAGTCATTGAGGTCAACTCCCAAACCGTGTGCGCCGGGGACCTGGTTTTGTTTGACGCCAGTAAATCCGCGGATCCGGAAAAAGGCGTATTGCGTTATGAATGGAATCTGGGCGATGGCGTAACGGCGGAAGGCGTTAATCCCGTGCGCGATTTCAAAAAAGGCGGTGATTATAAAATCGAACTCACCGTTTATGATGACACCGATTTACCGTGCAATTTTACCAAATCCGCAATGATGATCCATGTGGTGGACGCACCCATCGCTGACGCAGGTAAAAACCAGCATGTTTGCGCCAATACGATGGTGGAATTTGATGGTGCGGGATCATTCGCCGGCGGTCGGCGTATCAAGAGCTATGAATGGGATTTCGGTGACGGCACCACCGGCGTCGGCGCTGAAATAAAACATGCGTACACCCAACCGGGAACCTATCCGGCGCGCTTGGTAATTACCACGGACGGCGCCGGTGACTGCAATAACACATCCGAAGATGAGGTCATCGTGACAGTGTCCCAGGCTCCCACAGCGGTGTTCAGCGTTGCCGATCAAGGTTGCATTGACACCCCGCTCGTTTTTAATGCCGGTGACTCGGTGTCCGCGGATGCCGCTATTGTTGCATATAAATGGGATTTTGGTGACAATGCAACCGCTAAAGGGGAAAAAGTCAGCCATCAATATAAAACGCCCGGTGTGTATCAAGTGAAGCTTCATATTAAAACCGATTCTCAACAGGAATGCAACACAGCGGATCAGATCAAAACCGTTCGTATCAACGCGATTCCCCAAGCGGTGATTCAGTCGGCTGTGGGTGAAGATCAATTTAGCACTAAAGAAAAACAGCTTCTGAATGTGAACGCCTTAATTCGGTTCAGCGGAGAAGCGAGTCAGGACGCAGATGGTTACATCAAAGAATATTCCTGGGATTTCGGTGACGGCCATACGCAAAATGGTTTTTCCATAAGCCACCAGTATAAGGAAGCGGGTGATTATCAAGTTACTTTAAGGACCACGGATAACAGCCAAACGGCATGTAACACCCATTCCGCCATACTTTTGGTGCAAGTGATAAATCCGCCTCAGATTGCCATTCACGGTCCGCAAACGGGATGCGTCGGCCAGCCGTTGGAATTTGTTATTCCTGAAGCGGGTGAATCGGCTCAGTGGTTTTTCGGCAGCAAGCAGACGCAGACAGACACATCCCAACCTGACCCTAATTTGTTAACAGGTAAACAAATCAGCAAAACGTTTGACAAACCGGGCAAATATCAGATTCAGGCCCACTGGAACGACGTTCTGAGTCAGACTAAGGAAGTGCTGATTAAGGCCTTGCCGGCTATGCAATTGCCAGATACGGTTGAAACTTATCCGGGGGATCGGATGGTCATCGCTCCCGTTTATGATCGGCTGAATCCCACCCCATTGGTGTTTCAATGGAATATGGGAGATGAAACGATTCTCGAAACGGAAAAGGCGGATCATATTTATGAGCCTGATTTTACAAAAAGCCGGGCCGGAACCTACGCGGTTGAATTGACCGTCACCGGGAAAGACGGCCCGGATTGTCAGAAGGCCGTCTATCAAGTATCTGTGATTGTGCATAAGCCGCCCGTGGTTGCAATAACCGTATTGAATCCTGATGGCAAGGAAACGATTTACACGGGTGGCGCCAGGGACAAGGCCCGGTTCAGTGCTGCAATTAAAAATGGCGATGGTAAATGGAACTACACTTGGGATTTCGGCGATGGCCAAAAAGCGGTGGGACCGGAAGTAACGCACAATTATGGCAAACCCGGAGCGTATGAAGTCGTTTTGACGCTGGCCGATGCTTTAAAACGAACGCCCCAAACATTTCGGTTTGTAAAAAAGATCAGTGTAGCGCAGCGTAAATAGTGTGAACGTAACGATTCACTCCCCCACCACAGCCCTCTCGCTCCCATGCTCCGGCCTGGGAACGTATAGCGCAAACCTGTGCCTTGAATTAATGCGGCCTGTGCAATTGAAATGAAATATTCCTCATGAGCTCCGTGGGAGCGGCATGTTTGTAGCACAATTGGCTAAAATTCCGTCAGAGTCCCATCTGGACGATATATTTGTAGCAACATAACAGAATATGCGCAATTACAAGACAAACATGCCGTCCTGATGGGACTCTGATTGAATTGCACAGGTCGAATTAATGCGGCGGCCCTGGCCAGAAAAGATTCCCACGTCAGAGAATGGGAACCAGAGGGCGGTGTGAACGGTTACTATACCATGCTCTACTATCACCTTCCTCTTGCTTTGTAACATTTATTATTTGAAAGTTTATTTGGCTTTTAGGGAGTCCGTTATGGACGACCCGGTGACCAATGGCGTCTGGTTCCAGCCCCCCGTTATTTTGCAGCACTTCCTGTCCGCCCTTCATTCTGAGCCTGGATAGCGGTGATGGCCACGGTATTGATAATATCGGGAACAAGACAACCGCGGCTGAGATCATTGACCGGCTTTTTCAATCCTTGCAGCACTGGTCCGATGGCCACGGCGCCGGATGAACGCTGCACGGCCTTATAGGTGTTGTTGCCGGTGTTGAGATCGGGAAAGATAAATACCGTGGCCCGCCCGGCCACCTCACTGTCCGGCATTTTTTTTCTCGCAACGGTGGCATCAATGGCCGCATCGTACTGGATCGGGCCGTCGATCTTCAGGTCCGGTCTGCGCTGCCGGGCGATCTCCACGCCCTTGCGGACCTGATCTACATCAGCACCGGCTCCCGAGGCGCCGCTGGAGTAGGAGAGCATGGCCACCACCGGCTCAATCCCGAACATCTGCGCCGTCTTGGCCGAGCTGATCGCAATTTCGGCAAGCTGTTCAGAATTCGGATTGGGATTAACCGCACAGTCGCCATAGACCAATACCCGGGTTTCCATGCACATCAAAAAAAC
>JAOZRC010000945.1 GCA_029940345.1 Desulfobacterales bacterium | reverse complement strand
GGTTTACACCAGGCCGCGGGCGTCCCTCCTGAAAAAGTCATTGAGCTGCATGGCACATCGGGTAGGAGAAGAACTCACGCCCTCCGTCCTACCGCACCACCGTACATACGTACGAAAACGCCAAAGCCCCTTGCTGAAGGTCGATCAGTCGTTGTGAGTCACACCAGAAGGTGTTGTCACTTTGAACGTGTATGCTCACCTCTGAAGCCAGTGAATCAGGAGGCACCAAGCAAGCTCGAAAACACCATTTTTGAAAATGATGGTAGCAGAAAAGAAAAAAGGAGTTACAGCTACTGCCGTAACTCCCTGATATTATGGTGCCGAGGGACAGAATCGAACTGCCGACACGGGGATGGATGATAACTTTGCTCCGGAATACGCAGCAAAATGGATACCCGCCGATATCACCGGAAAGCATGCTCATTCAAAATTTCAAAGCCATGGTCAGTGAAATGCTTATCGAATCCAAAGACTTTCCCCATCTTGCCATGGCGCATAATAACGAAACTTGTGCAGTCTACCAAACTTAATTTTCTTCTGCCAAGGCTAAACCAAATTTCAAAGGCCAAATTATGCAGTCCTTCATCAATCCAAAAAGTCTCCACAATACCAAGGACGTCGCGGGACCAGAGATCGGCTGCTTCAAAACCTAATCTGTTTTGCAATAATGCCAGTGTTTCGACGGTGACATAATTACTAGTTTTAAGGTAATAGCCTTTGTCAAGCATATGGGCCCAAAGTTCGCTCGCTGATTTGTGGTAACTATCCGAACGGTCCATCAAGGCATAAAAAGCTGAGGTGTCGATAAATACTTTTTCAATTGTCATGGCTTTCCTCTGCTTTAAAGGCTTTTGCCAAATAATCATCATGCTTTTCAGATATGTCGGAAACTCCTGATGCATAACGCCCGATCGCCGCCAGGGCTTTCCTTTTTTGGTCTTCTGGAAACCGGTCCTCATATTTACGGTAAAATTGGACCCCTTCGCGGATTAATTGAGATACCGACACACCCCTCTCTTTGGCCCTATCTCTGAGCCATTTAATTTGATCCTCTTCAATCTGTACTTGAGTTCGCAACATATTAATACCTCCATGATGGCATTGTGCTAATACTTATACATCATGATAACTATATCGCTTGGATTTGTCAAGAACATCGGCAAATTGGCCGCCCCATTGCTTGTGTGGATGGAGGATTAAAAAAATGGCAATAAAAAAAGCCCAGGAAAAATCTCTCCGAGGCTTTTTTATTAATGGTGCCGGAGGACAGAATTTTATGCGCCTGGGACGCACAAGCTGCCGACACGGGGATTTTCAGTTCAAGATCCGTACAATTTAAAAAAGCTGTAATTTCAACCATTTGATTGTATAACAAATTTTCAGCCAACTTTTGGTTTCGTTGGGAACTGTTTGGAAACGTTTGACCTTGACGGGCACAATTTGGGAACAGTTTCATTCATCAGAAATTCAGAGGTATAAACTGTTACAACAAAAATGTTAAATTTCTATTTACATGTAAATAGAAAAGTGTTATTTAGATTGTCATGTATAAGCGAATATTGAATCTGCCATTGAGTACATCAGAAACCTGTTTTCTCTGGGGTCCGAGACAGACCGGGAAAAGCACTTTATTAAGAACACTTTATCCTGACGCCAAGCGGTATGATCTATTGCTGTCAGACCAATACCAGCGACTTCTTCTGCACCCGAACCTTATACGTGAGGAATGCTTGGCAATCGACCTAAAGGGCGAAAATCAAGCATGGCCTATAATCGTTGACGAAGTTCAAAAAATACCAATGCTGCTGGATGAAATTCATTGGCTAATTGAAAATAGAAAATTACGTTTTATTTTGTGTGGTTCCAGCGCCCGAAAAGTCAAGCGAGGTCGTGGCAATCTATTGGGCGGCCGTGCCGTACGTTACGAATTACACCCCTTGGTTTACCCGGAAATCCCGGACTTTTCATTGGAGAAGGCACTCAATGCCGGATTGTTGCCGCGACT
>JAOZRC010000944.1 GCA_029940345.1 Desulfobacterales bacterium | reverse complement strand
TCATGCAACGTCTCTACGGGCTTCGCGCAATATTCAGCAAGGTCAGGAGATATTCACCGGAAGTTGCAGCAAGTAGGGTGCGTCAGGCGGTAGCCGTAACGCACCGATTTTTTTTCATGACAAATCGTTTTTAATATTAACATGGTGCGTTACGCTTTGCTAACAACCCTACTTGCTGGCTTGCAACCGGAACATCATTGACCGAAGCACTGAAAAGGTTATTAGTAACCTGTAAAACCTTTTCGTTGAAGCATATACAATTTAGCTTTAGTGCATTCGCTCAATTCTCCCAGGGCCATATTTAACGTCCAAAAGGTTTCACAACCAAAGTCCGGCCTCGTGCTTAAGTAAGAGTAGGTATAATCTTCATTTTTATTTTTTCCTCTAAGAAGGTAAGGATAGTCGTCAATTATTTCTTTAACTTCCATCCTAACTTTTACACAATCATTCTTACGTTCAATAATACTAACAATCTTGTTTTCTGATAAATAAAAAACAGAATCCAATTGTTTTTTAAATGCATCCGTATCTTTTTCATATTTAAAATTATGATTTTCATTAAAAAAGCGTACAGCCTCTCGTAAATCTTCTTCAGAGTATGCTGCAATATGTCCAGATTTTGCGATATTAAAAGTACCTTTGATTTTAGGTATTATTAGCGCTTCAGGAAACGTCCAAAAAGAATGATGTTCATATTTATCTTTAATCATATTATGATATAATTTTAGTGAATTAACTTTAATATGCCATAATTTTCCAGAATGTGTCAATTTACCTTGTCTTATAGTATATCCATAAGGCCAATGATACTCACAATCTGAACAATAATAATCAGCAGAAGAAACATAAACAACTTTATCTTTATTTAAATAGTTATATTTTTCTAACAAATCCCTTGAATACTTCCCCCTGTGTCCTATATCTCTAATATTTCTTGGCACATTAATGGCTTTTTCTAAGTCTTCTTTAGTCTCAAAATAAATAAATCCTGCTTTAGCAATTAGAAATTTTATAGCTGATGGTGGGTAGTAAGCAGGGTAAAAGTCAGTAGTATATGTTTTCTTTACATTACTATTTATTGTACTATCTGAAAACTTTCCTAAACCATTATAATTTTCATCTTTCATTTGATCTTTCATTTGATCTTTCAAAATAATAAGCAAAACAAATAATAGAACATTTGAAATAATTATTTTGAAAGCAACGGTATTATTTTCTTTCATAACATTCCTTTCAATAGTTTCAAGGGCCGTTTCTTGGTAGTCTTTTTGCTTTATGATGTTTGGGTCATAACCTCGCATAAAGCCATCTCAAATGTATAATATTAGGGGATTTGATCTTAATCATCATTTAGTCCGATGATAAACTTGGGTAGAATTATCGTGCTATTTCCTGATGTCTCCACAGAACTTATATTTTTAAAATAAAAGTGTTTAAAGTCCTAATGTTCAGTCAAGGTTTGAATGACGGGTTGTTGATTAGCTGAATCGAATATAATCAAGGAACACGAATAATTTTTCCTTATGGAGTGCAAACTTCAGTTTGCGTTGCCCGTCATCTTAATCTTTACTGAACACTAACAATATAATAGTAAATAGCCCAGTATTTTAATACAAGGCGGTCTGAAACATACGCGCCACTTAATATCCGAAAATATTTATCCCGGGCAAAGTGTATTAAATCAAGCTTTTTGGGATTCATCATTTTATCCAGAGCGCCTCATAACTTATCTGTTCCGGTGGTCTCACTGTTTTTTGTTTTTATTTCACCAGTTATCTCTTCACAGAAAAAAATAACCAGCGATTATATGATTTTCGGCTGACATTCCAATTTATATTGATATGAAAAGGGATAAAATTAAAAAAATAATTGTTACTATTTTTATTAACCTGTTATTTTTCAATTAAATACTTTTCATTTTTTATGACAGATATAAGTCGGCTATCGTGAATTTTTTATATTTTAGCCGGTTTCTGTCTAATCTGATTTATTGTCGGCTGATATA
>JAOZRC010000261.1 GCA_029940345.1 Desulfobacterales bacterium | reverse complement strand
ATATTTTTTTTGGGGAAATCCCTTACTTTTGCTCGTACAATTTGATTAATACTACTTTGTTACTTAAAAATAGTTTGAAAACAGTTTACACTTTTATGAAATAGCGAATCTAAAGTAACAAAGCAGTATTAAGAGTATTAGTAAGATTAAGGCAAGAGCAAGAAAAAGCGTGGAAGCACATAAAAAAATAGCAGATAATGCTGATTCTGTAATTTCTGATTTACTTTGACACCATAAAATCATCTCTGCTTACCAGCCCGCCCACTCTGACCAGCGGCCTTCCCTCTGCATCGGTTTCCACACCTTCCGGCCAATCAAACGCACGGTTCATTGCCTGATAATATGCTTTATTATAAGGCGTCAGACGCACATACAATTCCCCGTTTTTGCGCACCAATTTTGAGGTTAAGCCGAAATCGACTTCGCCCAGCTTCGTGCGAATAATATAGCGGGGAATTTCCCGGCCGCTGCCATCGCGGCGAACGCGCGTAGCGATATCAGTCACATCCGCCACGTCCACGGGACGCTCATCATTGAAGGCCTGTTGTAACGGCAATCCGGCCGCATAGAGGTGATGAAATTCCACACCACTTACTCTTAGCTGACAGGCAAGCCGATTGATTTCATCCGCAGTGTCGTTGATGCCGCCCAGCAGAGGTGTATTATTGTAAACTGTAATCCCCTTATTGCGCAGAGCGGCGGCTAAAACGGCATGTTCGTCACGAATTTCCTGGGAGTGCAGAAACCAGGTTTCAATTTCTAACCGTAAGGGATTAACCACGCGAACATGATTTAATTCACCCAAACGGTTTATCCTGGCGCGTGTATATTTGTGAGGCGCGTAATTAAATTTGATACTGCGCAGCCGCACGGCGTTGACATGATGAATTTCCAAAAGAGTTTGGATAATCCGATCTATTTGATAAAGATTATCAACGGCGTCGTTTTCAGCCGCCACAATCACATCACTGATTTTTTTATCCTGCCGAATATACTCAAAATCACGCTCATTCCCGGGTAGATGCAGCTCAACGCAGGTTTCATGAATTCTGAAAAGGGTTTCCGAACCGGTGGCGACAATCGTTTGAAAATGGCGCTGATCTTGCTGTGCCTGCATTCGGGCATTGGTCAAAACCTTGGAATCAGTTGTCTGTTCCCTGGCGGAGCCTGCCTTGCGGGAACCGAGAAAAAGGGAATCATCACCGATTTGGGCCATATAACGCGCATCGATTGTTCCCTCGGCATTCACTCTGAATAAATCGGGTTTTTCAGCCAAAGGCGCGAATGTCTTGAAATAGGCGGGCGTGTAAGGCGTACGCAGCCAGATAAAATGATCGTTTTCAGGGTCCGGTTCGACCGCCCAACCGCTGGTATGCCAATCGATTTTGCCGATAGCCGTGGCGGTGCATAAACGCGGAATAATGCGGTCCGAAAGGTGCGCTCTTAAATAATGGGCGGCTTCCAGCCCTTTGGCAAGCGGCGTCCAGTAAATGCTGTTGCCGTGAATCGGGCTGCATGGGATGTAGATATAATGCAACTCAGCACCGGCGCCCCGCAACAAGCTGAAAAGACGCGCCAGTTCGGGGCCTTGATCGTTGCAGTCTTTAAGAAAAGGCGTTTGAATATATACGGCGATTCCGGAATTCACAAGTTCCGTTATAATATCAAGGCTTTGGGGCGATATCTCGTCTGGATGAATAAAATGGGTGGCGACCTCCATGCGTTTGTTGCGCTGCTGTAATTTGAAGTTTTTGCTTTTCAAATATTTGAGCATTGCTCCGTTATGCGCTTGAAACAGAAACGGATAATAGGCAATCGAACGCGTGGCCAGCCGCAAGGTTTGGACATGGGGAATTTCCGCCAAACCGTTGATCGCGCTACTCATATTGCGTCGATTCAAAAAAGGGTCGCCGCCGGTGAGTACAATTTCCTTAACCGACGGAGAATTTTTAATATGCAGTACAGCTTTTTTGACATCATCAGCACAGGGATTGGCTTCCTGGCGGGATTCTTTATGTTTGCGAAAACAGAAGCGGCAATAGACCGGACAGCTCATATTCAGGAGGAAAATGACGCGGTTTTGATACATCTGTTCCAAAAGCCCTTGGTGAAATTGCCCGATCCACGTATTGGCATGTCCTGCAGTATCCAGTTCTTCTGCAAACGGCATGTATTGGTAAGCGACATTTTTGGAAACACGCATTTGACGAACGCAATGGAACGAAAGGCGCACCGGATAAATATCGATCACTTTTTGCATGTCAGCGCGTTGATTTTCCGGAATAGCGGTGCCGGTCAGCTTCTCAAGCTGTTCGACGTTTTTAATACTTTTGTAGCCATTACCAGGAAAAAGGGTTTCCAGCGTTGCGACCAGCAGCAGGTAGGGTATGATAACACCGTTGATGGCGACAGGTTGCGGATTGCTGATGTCAGCCTGTTCCAATTGTCTGATCAACACCTGGCAAAAACCCGGCGCGTCATCTTTGAACCCGGCGGCGTTTAATAAATTTAAAAATTTGCTTTGCCCCGACCCTTTGCCGATAATGGCATAAAAGGTTTCACCCAAAAGGGATTCCACACCATAATGTTCCAAAAAATCCGTCATGTTTTGCGTTAATGTCTCAAAGTCAATCTGAATATCATTTCCGTTAAAATTAACAACGGTGGGCATGTTTTTATTTTCTGAGATCACACTTACCTCCTTTATATTTTTATCGAAAGACATGGTCAGATATCAAAGTTTACGGAACCACACGGTCATGCTTTCAATACCTCCTGCAATATTGGTGTTGTTTCGTAACAGCCCTGCATACGCATAGCCTTTTTTTTTAAATAACTTATTAATACCGAACGAACGAGTGCGTGCGATGGTGAAAGCAATATGCTTATTCTGCCGCCGCATCGCATCTTCCATCTCAATAAGCAGCGCCTGGCCGCAACGTTGGCCTCGCCAAGGCGGTAACACTGCAAAATCAGTCATTTCCACGCTTTGATTGCCAGGGTCTGTTTCCGCCGCCGCTATAGCTGCAATACGCCCCTCATGGCGAATACAGAAATAGAGTGAATGCGTAGCCATTGAATGGATCAGATACGACGGTTCAAAAGGGTACATTCCCAAAGTGGCATAAAATTTAGAAATATCTATAATAACATATCGTTATAATTATCAAAGTATTTAACTCATCAATCTCCATCATTAATCTTATCTAATTAGAAATTAATCATTACTATTGTGTTTTCAAATAATCTGAAATTATTTTCTATTGATTGTTAAAATATTTTCTGCTATTTTGCACAAAGTATCAGTATACATCATATTGAACCAAAAGTAGTTTGCACCTTTTAACGTAGAACGATTTTGCAAATCGTTTCTGACCTGAATGAATTGCAACGCTAACGAACGATATGCAAAATCGTTCTACGGCCTTTACAATTTCTGAACCCCAAAAAGTGCTAAACGGTAAATCAAGGGTGCCATTAATACTATAAAATTTAAACGTTTCAAGCCGCATGATAGCATTGACTTATTATTATTATTATGAAATAAGATTCGTTTTATAAACGACCTGCTGGCGGTGACTTCTTATGAAATTATCGGAAATTAAAAAAATTCTGCAAGCAACTGTTTTAGTGGGGGAGAATCTTCCAGATAAAACCGTGGTTGGCGGCGGCGCAGCGGATTTGATGGACGATGTTTTATCCGCTGTTGTCGAAGACGCCATCCTGCTAACCGGTCTGACAACTGAAGAAGTCGTGCAAACGGCTGAAATATCCGGTGTTGGCGCAGTTGTTTTTGTCAGGGGAAAAAAGCCGGAAGAAAGCATTTTAGAACTGGCGCGCGAGTGCCAACTTCCCCTGCTGATGACGCGCTATTCACTTTTCGTGGCTTGCGGACGGCTTTATATGAACGGACTCAGGGGGTTGGACGGATCTTGGTGATTTTATTCAAGATGTTCAATAAATAATATACCCAAAGTGTAGGGTGGGTGTAGCGTAGCGAAACCCACCATTTTAGCAATATTCGGTGGGTTTCGCTACGCTGCACCCACCCTACATTGATGATTTTGAATTATTAACCAAACAGGAGTAACATTATGACAGAAGCACTTTTTTTAATGGGTGGATTGGGTGTTGTTATTGGCGTTATCTTAGCGGCTGCATCGAAAATTTTCTATGTTTATGTTGATCCACAGATTTTGGCAGTGGAAGACGTCCTTCCCGGAGCGAATTGCGGCGGTTGCGGTTTGCCCGGGTGCAGTTCCAATGCCGAAGCGATTGTTGCCGGAAAAGCGGCTCCGAATTCATGTGTCGCCGCCGGAGAGGATGTTGCCCTGGCGATTGCCGCTATTATGGGCGTTTCAATTGAAGCTAAAGAGCCTGATATCGCGCTGCCGGGCTGCACTTATGGCGTGCAGGATGCCGATATAAAATTTATTTACGATGGCTTAAGTGATTGCCGGGCGGCGGCGATGTTGAGCGGCGGTATGAAAGTTTGCTCAATCGGATGCTTAGGGCTTGGAAGTTGCGTCAAAGCCTGCCAGTTCGGCGCGCTTTCAATGGGAGACAAGGGCCTGCCAGTGGTTGATGAAGAAAAATGCACCGGATGCGGCGCCTGTGAAAAAGCGTGTCCGAAAAATATTATCAACCTTTCATCCGTCACCCGTCGCATTATGCGTGAATACACGACCGATAATTGCACCACGCCGTGTCAGCGCGCCTGTCCGGCCGGAATTGATATTTGTGAATATATCCGCCAGATCGGTTTGGGTGATTATCATAAAGCGATTCTGGTCATTAAAGAAAGAAACCCTTTTCCCACAGTTATCGGACGAATCTGTCCGCGTCCGTGTGAAGATGTGTGCCGGCGTAATTTTGTTGATGAGCCGGTGGCGATCAATTTTCTAAAACGCTTTGCCGCAGATTATGAAAAAGAGGCCGGCGAACGAGTTCTTCCCTATAAAGCACCATCTACAGGCCGTAAGGTCGCCGTTATCGGCGGTGGTATCGAGGGTTTGTCAACCGCTTTCTTTGCCGCTCGTTTGGGACATGCCTTAACCGTATTTGAAGCATCGCCGCATTTGGGCGGTTTGCTAAGAAGTGCGATTGCCAAAGAACGTCTGCCCGCAGAAATACTTGACTGGGATATTGACGGTGTGCTTGAAATGGGCGTTGAAGCCCGGACCGAACAAACGCTTGGTCAGGATTTCACGATCAATTCGTTACTTGCCCAAGGCTATGATGCCGTCTTTCTGGCTGCCGGCGGATGGGACAGTCGTCTCGCCAGGGGTAAATCTGGTGGAAATGACGAAATCATTCCCGGCGTCTTTTTGCTTCTTGATTTTATCAATGCGGAAAACGCGGGACAAGAAACCGCTTGCAAATCTGACGCCGTTGTGGTTGGCGGCGGTGCGCTTGGCGTAGATGCGGCCATAAACTGTAAGCAAAAGGGCACCTCTAATGTAACTGTTCTTTTACGAGAAGCGACGGATGCCGGTGCGCTTAACGATGAAGACCTGAGTCGTTGTGAAACCGCAGGCGTTAAAATTATTTATAACGGAGGCATCAGCCGTATCTTTGGTGTTGGCGACGAACTGACCGAAATCGAAATAACAGATTCGGAAACCGGTTCGAAGAATACAATGGAAGTAAAAACATTGATCCTGGCATCCGGACGGTATCCTGAACTTGTTTTTACGCGTCCAAAAGCAGAAACGGAAACGGAAACGGAATCCGAAGACACTGCTTCCGATGAAACCCAGGATGAGTCACCTGAACCCCAGACTGATCCGCTGGCTGACCATTGGATAGGGACGCCGTCTTACAAAAAACCGGATTATTATAATGAAAAAGGTCTTTTGGCCAAAGGCGATGCGCTTTCCGATTACAGTGCCGCGATAAAGGCTATCGGCGGCGGACGCAGGGCAGCGGCCTCTTTACATCAGATCATGTATGATATTGACATGGCGCTTCCCGATAATGTGCTTACGATAAATACAGTCATCCAGGACGTGGATCATGTTGAATCCCTGGAAACCAAAGTGCGTCTGATTATGCCGATCAGCAGTCCGCAAGAACTGGCCCAGGCGAAAGAAGTTGAAAAAGGCTTTAGCACCGAGATGGCCAAAAAAGAAGCTGACAGATGCTTGCGATGCGGGCTCATCTGTTATGAACATTCGGAAACCGTGGCGATTGAAGATAAAATGCCAATCGCAGCTTGATAGTCGTGTAAATAAATAACCAAAGGGTTCCTACGAGCGATTGGGAACCCTTATCTTATTAATTTGGTCTGACTGAATTTTTTGAACTGTGCGGTTGCTATCAGATGTAGGGTGGGCAACGATTTTCCGCTTACCGGTTTCCTGGCTGATGAAAAGGCAAAGGATCAGCCTTCCTTATAGGGTACTGCCTCTGCCCAACGGTTTTTATTGAAATGGTGGGCATCGTCGACAAAGATTGGCGCTATAAATAAAATCAGTTTCCGGCGATGCCCACCCTACACCGACAATTTAACCGTACAGTTCGAATTTTTCAAAAGCGTTCGTTTTTCTAACAAGCTTGCCTAACTACCGCTAAGGAAATTAAATTTTGGCCTACGAAGAAGGAATCGTTACCGCACTGACCGCCACAGGCGCATGGATCAAAACCCAAAAAAATTCTGCATGCGCCGCTTGCTCGGCCAGACACTCATGCAAAACCGATGGGGGCGAAGAAGCCAAGGTGGAAGTTCGCAATAACGTTAACGCGCGCCCTGGCGACCGCGTCGTTATCCATTTTAATACAGCGTCATTGCTAAAAGCCACCTTTCTTTTATACATCGTCCCTATTTTGGGGTTGCTTGCCGGTGCCGGTATCGGTCAAAAAATAGCCCAATTGTATGCTATCGAAGGGTCATTGCCAGCGGTATTAGCCGGTTTCAGTTGCTTTGCAGCCACTGTTTGGGGGGTTAAATACCGAGCCTGCCAATTGTCTGATCAGGATAGTTACCAACCCCGGATTACCCGCATTATTAAAAAGGCCGCACCTGAATTTACGCCATCTGAATAACGCTCCCCAGCCCTTTTTTATCGGCCATTTCCAGTACAGCCCTTGCCGCCGTAACATCCTGACCCGCTACACCCTGTGTTTTGAAAAAAGTTATTTGGTTCTGGAGTGTACCGGCGTTGGTAGCCTGATTGTTAGCCAACCTTCCTATTCAAATTGATGGCATCCTTCAAAATAGTTTACACTTTTTCTATTCCGTCCCTACGGGACTTGTTGTGTTGGTAAGCCTTTTTTCTATAAATATTAAGTCCCTAACGGGACAAAGTGTAAACTGACAAATGAAGGACGCCAAATTGATTTACATAGAATTGTCAGGCTACCAACATAAGCCGGGACAATAAATGTAGTCGTAGGTTGGGTTGAGGAACG
>JAOZRC010000260.1 GCA_029940345.1 Desulfobacterales bacterium | reverse complement strand
ACCGCTCTCACGCTTTTGCAGCCGATTTAAGACTTTTCAAACAGGCTCTTAGACTCTGGCTCATCACATTCAGGTGATTCAACTTCAGGCTCTTCATCTCCATCTGACCGAGAAGATACTAAAACCGGATGCACTTATGAAATAGGAAAACGACAGAAATTGGATAAAATTGATGGCATCCTTCATTTGCCGGTTAACAGTTTCGATTTTCAGGCTCTCTGGTAATTCCCGTGGTCGACTTTTATAAAAAATATCTGGCTGTTATCCATATTGTTTGGTCGCCCGAATTTAAAAAATTGGCCAATTAAATCCCTTAATTAAGCAAATATGGTGCTTTCAGTACAATACAGCCTCATATGCCCTAATAATGACGTTAAAAAGTTGTTCAACAACAAACGCAATATTTATTATAACTCGCTGGAATTAAATTAAATAACTAACCACGGGAATTACCAGAGAACCAACGGTTTTGGAGTGTTTGTTCAAGCACTCTCCTTTATTGAAAGTCGCATATAAACTGACCAATGAGCTGACTGATATTTTTGATAAAAATATTTCAAAAGAAAAGGCTAAAAAGAAGATAAAAAAATGGGCGCGGAAAGCTGAAAAGAGCGGTCTTGACATCTTTGACAGTTTTATATCAACATTAGATAAATACATCGAAGGGGTTACGAATTATTTTTTAAATCGTTATAATAGCGGTTTTGTAGAAAGTCTCAATAATAAAATTAAAGTTATTAAGAGGCGATGTTATGGGATATTGAACATAAATCATCTGTTCCGACGAATTTACCTTGATATCGAAGGATATGATTTATATTGTTGATTTTTAACATAATAGTTCACCACGGCAATTACCAGAGAGCCTTTTTTAGATGAACCCGCAGATGTTTGTCCGGAATGCGATATTGACTGCGATGGTGAGATTACGATCCTTGATGCCAGAAAACTGGTGCTGATGTGTGATTGTGATAGATGCCAGTGTCCCTGATGTGTTGTAACTGTTCCAAACTGAATTACGGCCATCTGTTCACCTGTTTTAAATGAGGGAGAGCGGATGGCCGTTGTTTTGTTTCACCTCGGCCCCAATGATTGCGAGGCCATCCAGTTCTTCCATGCCTGCAAGTCGTTGTCAACATTCCTGCCTATTTATGTTTTCAAGCCTTGACCTTTATCCTTATTGCATGTATTCTTTGGCATCCTTCAATTAGCCAAAAAGCAGTTTTCACTTTATCATGTAGAACGATTTTGCAAAAGGTGTTCGTAATGCAATACCCTTTACCGGAACGAATCGGCAACCCTGATCTTCTAGTGGGCCGCGTCTATGAGTTTAACCTTTTGGAAAAATGGATTGCCAACATCCCCAAACTGCTGTCCAAATCCAGGGTGATTTTAGCGCGGCGCAAAAGCGGCAAAACCGCCATTGTGCAGCGTATTTTTAACCGTCTTTGGAGTGCTGACGGCCTGATTGTCCCCTTTTATTTCAGTATCCCCGAAACCAAAAAATGGTTACCCGAACTTGCCATCGAATATTACTGTGCCTTCGCTTCACAATATATCTCTTTTTCAGAAAGAGACCCGGCACCTATTGTTAAACCTTTTACGATCCATGAAATTCGGGAATACGGAGTAAATAATGATATTGACTATTTCGTCCGGGATGTGGATTCACTAACAACAGATTTGGAGTTAGGCCATTATAGTCTGATGTGGAAGACCGCCTATACGGCTCCAGAATGCTTTGCCTATATTTATAACCGTCGGATTCTGGTCATCATTGATGAATTTCAGAATATCACCCAATATATCTACCGTGATGAAGCCTGTGAAACGGCGCGTGACAAAACCTTAGCCGGCAGTTTTCACGATGTGGTCGAATCCAAGATCGCGCCAATGTTGGTAACCGGTTCGTATGTGGGCTGGTTAATTGAGGTGATCAGTAAATATCTGCAAGCCGGCCGTCTGAAACGCCAGTTTATGAATCCCTATCTCACACCGGAGGAAGGGTTGCAAGCGGTGTATAAATATGCCGAGTCTCTGAATGAGCCGATCACCAACGAAACCGCCGAGCAGATTAACACCCTGTGCATGTCCGATCCGTTTTTCATTTCATGCGTCATTCAATCTGAATATAAAGACAAAAACCTGACAACAGCCGAAGGTGTTGTTAATACGACTGATTATGAAATTACAGATCCATCTTCTGAAATGTCCATGAACTGGGCCGAATATATTGACCTGACAACCGATCGAATCAATGAACGTTATGCCAAAAATATGCTCCTGCATCTGAGCAAGCATGCGGATCGCGAATGGACGCCTGCCGAGCTGAAAGATGAACTGCAATTAAATATAAGTGAAAAGGAAATTCGCAAGAAACTGGAAATAATGGTCAAGGCGGATGTTATCGTAAAAGGCCGTGCGGATATTGATTTCCGAGGTTTGCAGGATGGCACAATTTATCTGATTCTTCGTAATCGCTTTGAAAAAGAGATCAGCGGTTTCGCTCCGCAGTTTAAAAATGATTTCAACGCTGAACTTGAAAAACTCAAAAAGCAGAGAGACTCTTTAAAAGGGCGTTTAAACAATCTGGTAGGCAAATTTGCGGAGTTTCAACTGTTTACCGATTTTCGCACACGCCAGCGCTTTCCTTTGTCTGTCTATTTTGATGGCGTCAAAGATAACACGCGATTGAATATAACCGAGGTGCGTATGCGCGACAAATTTCAACGCGCGGATGGCAAAGAGATGGAAATTGATGTGCGCGCGGATTCCTCCTGCGGACGCACCGTGCTGGTGGAAGTGAAAAAAACCGGGGAAAAAATCGGGATCGCCCCAACACGCAAATTTGGGGAAAAAGCGGAGGCCTTTGCAAAACGATTCCCCAAGAAGAAAATCCTGCCGGCCTTTCTGTCCGTAGGGGGTTTCACTGGTCCCGCCATGCGGTTTTGCCAATCGCATAGTATCGGCACGGCGGAAAAGATTCAATATTTTCAAAAAAATTAAGGCATTTACATTGAAAAATCGGGTTTTTGGGTCATTGCTTTAGAAACCCGATTTTTTTTATCCTACGTTAAGTTGTGGCTTCATACACTCTGAAAATCGGGCTGTTCATGCCCAATGATCACCAGGCGATCCTGAGATGACAAGACGGTGTCTTTACCGGGGTTCAGATTCGCCTTGGGATTAATAACGATTTGGCTGAATGCGCTGTGCAATGCCCCGGCATCCTGATGTGATGGAAGAGAGGGGCGCTGCCTGGCTTCGTCTTCCTTTCCAGTTTCATACGTGTCATTAGTGTGATTCGTGGCCACAAACCCAATCAAGATAAACGGCGGATCGGCCAAAATAATCTTTCTGGCCGATTGACGATAGGTCAATTGAGCAAAAGGCGGAGGAACGGGTATGGTGTAAAGTTGGGAGGCGCCTTTCCTGAAGGTGAGAAGGTCTTCGAAAATATTTTTAATCCCCGGCGTCAGACAACTTTGGACAAGCAATTTTTCTGAAATTTCGCTCATACAGATCACTTCATTGACTTCCGTGCCTTTCATAAAACGCCGGTTGCCTGATGCAACCAGTTCGATGACCGTGTGAACCTGGGGATTTTGTTTTTCGATTGCCATGGCGGTGAGCGTTGACGGCGCATCCGCCAGTTCACCGTGATTCGGATCCGCCAATATGACGGCCGCGCGTGCATGTTTGATTCTCACTTTTTTAAGATCGTTTTTGTCGGTGGGGCATCCTGTCACGGTATAAAAACGGCCATTTGCGGATGCCGGCGGATGCCATTCAGGATGAGATCGCCAAAGTTCCTCGTCCTGAATGAGAAGCACCACATCCGGCGGTTCGAATACCATGCCGGTGTACAACTCTTCTGCAATTTTTCCGACCTTAGCGTTGCAATTGCAGATCACCACATGATCGGTCAGATTTTTTAGAGAATGCGGCCTTGCCATAAATCTTCCTTTTTAGGTTTGGCAAAAGAGGGACGTATATAGGCGATCACCACCAGATTGTCCCGCTTTTGCAAAATAAGGTCTGGCTGGGATAACCCGTTCTTCATCCCGGCGGGGTTAATAAAGAAAACGGTGTTCGGTTGACGTTCGGTTGAGCGGTCGATTCCGATAAGTGTTAATTCCAACTTGTCCTGGTCAAAAAAAAAGAGCTGTGCCTGCTTGAAAGTCATACCAATCAGTTCGTCCGGAACGGGCAGTGTGTAAAACTCATTGGAATCACCGGTCAACGTCATCAGTTCGTAAAAAATCTGTGTCACACCGGGATTTAAAACCGCCTGACTGATCAGGCGGACGCCAAAATCGAACGCCGCCATGAATTCGACCTCTTCCAGCGCCTGGGTGTACTTCTGGCTTTTCAGATCACGAATTTCAGCCACGATCGGTATGCTCCGGTTACGGCAATAGGCTGCCAGCGTTTTCATCAGTGTATAGTTATCCCTGTCCACAGGCCTGTCTGACACACGGCCGGAAGATAACAGGATCACCCGCAACGCCTTGTCCAGATCTGCCTGGTCAAGGATCGCAGGGTCCAGAATGTTTCCCGGCAACGCCATCACCTTTTTATATATCCCGGAGCCGCCTGTACGGGTTTCATCCGCCTGCCGATGAACAAGCAGGATATAATGCCGGTCTTTAAGCACCGCCATGAGTTGAACAATGATATTGTGGAGTTGGCGGCTGTGTCCGATAATTACAATATGCCGTTCAAGTTTGGTGCGTGACGGTTTGATTGCGACCCTGCCGGAGCGATTGATCCGGTGTACCAGCACTGATACGATTTCGGCGGTGATCATCCCTACAATACAGATTCCCGCAATGAGAAGGCCTGTCACCAGTATACGACCCGGAAGAGACTGAGGCTCTTTGTCCTCAATGCCCGACACCAGCACAATAAGGATATGCCAGTATGATCGCCAGTAATTCCCATAAGGCCCTTTTTGCTCCAAAATGACGGCTTCGGTGAACCAGAGGGCGTTGGCGCCGGCAATCCAGATCAGCATAGAGATGATGAACAGTTTTTTCAGGTCGGTCAAACGATATTGTTCAGTGACATAGCTGATCCATATTCGGGCAGAAACAAAGCTCCGGTATATCAGGAAACCATACCGAAAAAATTTCAACAGCCGGATCAAACGCAACAATCTCAGAAGACGCAATAAGCGCACCCCCCTGAGGGTCCTCAGCATCAGAAAATCAGCGGTCAGCATCAATATCGCAGGCAGAATAGCGGCCAGGTCAATAAGCGCATAAAAAGTAAACGGATAGCGCCAGCGTTTCTCGGCAGCGTACCAGCGCAGCAAGTACTCAATAATGAAAATGACCGTAAAAACGATTTCTGATCGCCAGAAAAACGTTTCATATTCCGGATAATAGTGTCCCAAGGGGATCAATGCGCAGGAGATGACGATACAGATAAGGATGAAAATATCAGTCAGCAGGCTAATCCGCGTTGCCCGGGGGCCGCCTTGATACGGCTCGATGATTTCATGTAGGCGGGATTTGAGCATCAGTGTTCTGTGTTCGGGTTTCAGGTTTCAGGTTTCTGGTTTCAGTGTTGAGGTTCTTCTCGTCTTATTCCTGACACCCGACACCTTAATTTTCAAATAGGAACCCCTATTTTAAATATTCCAAAGCAGGCAGGCGATAACGCTTTTGTATTTGAACGTTGATTAAAGGGATTTCATCCGGGTCAAGATAGATGACTCGTGGGTTTTGTTCGAACTCAATTTTGTGGAAACCGTTAACAGGTGTTTTCAGCGCCAAGGGAACATCTTCGAGCCGACCGATTTTTGTATGGTTAATGCGCGTTACCACCAGATCGGATAAATTTTCATACCCTAAGGTGTAGGAAGTTGTCAGGACACGGGAGAGAATGACAATTTTAGAACGCCCCTCTTTACTGATCCGATTTTGATTAAGATAATAATGTAAAAGATGAACCGGCGCGGCGGACCGCCAGTTTTTGCCATAAGCGCGCAGATAGGGCGCGGACAGCTCCTGGAGAATCAAGCCACCCAAGACATAATATCGCAATGGGGTGTCAATCACATAAGGGGGTACAAGGAAAGATTCGGGACGTCGATGCGCCACGGTCACAGGGATCGTCAGTATTCGGCCTTTGCGGAAAACAGTGAACGGAATACTTGCGCCAGCATGATACTCACATCGAATCAAGTGCGGCAGAGCGACCTTGCCATAAACCGGATGTTTAAAATTGCCACGGCTGTCGATGGCAAAGCCGTCAATTTTTAAAATCACATCCCCTGCCTGTATATCGGCTTTGGCCGCCGGCCCTTCTTTAACCAAACTTTCCACATAAATGCCGCCGCTTTGTTGCGTCATGCCAATATAGCGCCTGAATTGCGGGTCGGCCGTGGATGCGTATTTTAAACCGGCTCGGGGGAAACCCTCATAAGCTCCGTTGCCGGCATCTTCAAGAAAATGTCGGATGACGGGTGCGGGCACCACATCAATGGTCAGTTTATCAGCATTATTGCGCATGACTAAGCCGGCCAATCGTCCGTTTTTAACCACCGGCAGGGTGAAGTTGCCTGAGCGGTATTGCAATGACCCATTCAGGCGATAGACTAAAAACTGATTGGCTAATGCATAACGTCCCAGTTCAATTGCCGTGATGACGCTATCGGCCGGTGCGATATCCCCATTGGCTTTTACCTGCAGCACCGTCAGCCGATCACCTTGCATCACGTCTGTTGTGAGGTCCATAGACGGCATCCCTTTAATAAAATCGGGGTCATCCGGTTTGAGCAGTGCTAAATTGGCTTCATAATCAATTACCAGGACTTCGGCGCGGCTTTTTTTACCCGTATTAATTTTTTCCAACTCAACGTACCGGTGGTTGGCCAGCAACGAAGCGGTCAATAACACTCTTTGACCGGAAATAACCGCACCGATGGCTGTATGGCTGGCCGGAGATGTTTTTTTCCAGGGAGTGTGGGTGTTATAGTTCTGCAGGCTGACATTGACCCTGATGACAGAATTTTCAGCTAACGCATCAGGCGCCTTTAGGCGTCGAACCGTCTGGCAGGATGTCAGTAAAACAATTAAGCTGAAGATTATACAACTTAGTAAGATGAGCGGTACTCTCTTTGGAGCGGCTATTTGTATATTTTTGAATGTTGGGAAATTTAATGTGGTCATAACAATTTCTAAATCTTGTGAAAAGAGCAATTTAAATACAATATCCAGTTTCGACGTTAGTAAATCAATCATGTCTGTTTTATAGCATGACAAATGGTTTAATGTAAATGATGATCTTAGAAATTCAGAGAATGCGATCCCAGATTTCAGAGAAACCAAAATTAACATAGGCAACGGGGACGAAATAACTTCCCTGTTCCGGAGTGCAAACCACAGTTTGCGATGCTGTGAC
>JAOZRC010000259.1 GCA_029940345.1 Desulfobacterales bacterium | reverse complement strand
GCCTTAGCTGATGAGGGTTTCACTAAATGCATTAAAATTACGGGAAACATTTAAGCATTATCTAACCCAATCGCACCCTCAATTTTATTTTCTCCACATCCTAAATCAATAATCACCTTTTATCTCCATTGATCGCCTGCATATAAAAGTTTTCCAGACATTTAACAATGCTTTCAATATTGTATTCCATACTCTTTGTCCTTGACGCCATTCCCATACTTTTGATCAAATCGGGATTGGACAGCAAATGTAAAATTGCCTTTTTCAAAGAATCTGTACAGCCAAAAGGCACCAGAAAGCCATTTTTGCCGTTTTCAACCAGTTCAGGCACTGCCCCGACTTTGGTACTGATGACCGGTTTTCCGCAAGCCATTGCTTCAAGAACTGTATAACCAAAAGTTTCATACTGTGTCGGGGCTATATATATTACTGAATCCTGATAATAAGCAGGCAGACTGTCATGGTTGACAAATCCTGGTAAAATAACTTGAGCCTGCTTATCAGGCGGAACCATCTTAATCAGATGGGACTTGCTAAACTCAGCTTCTTCCCCTAAAAAAACAACTTCAATGTCAGGAAATCGCTTCCATACATGAAGCATCGCTTTTAAAAGAGTGTCTGTACCTTTTCTGTGTTCCAGACGCCCCACACTTAATAGGGTCAACGGCTTTTTAAATAAATATGAAGGTTTAAACTTATCAAGATCAACAGGATAAGGAATAACATCGTTTTTCTTTTTCGGGAAATTACAAAATTCATTGATATGGTCTGCCAAATGACGGCTTATTGAACTTACTTTATGAGCCCCTTTCAACTGACTTGCCTGTAATCTTATCAAAAACTGGCTGTTTTGTTGTTTAGCATCTTTGCAAAAATAGTCAAAAGTCCAGTTAGAACCATGTGCTCTTACAACAATTGTCCATCGTTTACGCAGGAACGAAACTGGAATCCCTTCAGTAATCTCCACAATGTCAACCGGTTCAACATACTCAATATCAAGTATTGACCGGCTGATTGCACGACTCATTTCCCATGCTCGCAGACGTCGGGCCCAGGCCCTGAAATCTCCTGTAATTTTACTTAAATAATAGTGTAAGGAACTTGGCTGACAGTGGCGGATTTCAACATTATCTGGAAAAAAATTTGTTATATTATCAGAAGATGTTGTATAAACAATTGATACACGATGTCCCAGCTTTTCAAGATACGGCATTATTGTCTTGACATATGCTTCAGGCCCCCCGGCAGGGGCAATTACATACACTATATGCATGGTGGTTTCCCTATCTTTTTGTTGCTGTTATAATAAACTGAGAATATTGCTTATTATTATCTACATGCCAGAAACGTTTTTTATGCAGCCCAAGCATTATGCTCATAATTTTAATAAACAATAGTAAGACAATACGAACAGGAGTGAATGCAATTTTTTTGCCTTTTGCCAAAAAATCCATAATATTCCATAATATTCTGGTTGAGTGATCTTAACATCTTGAATTTCAAAACTATTACTTGTAAGTAGCAGTTTCAGACCGTCTATTGTAAATCTCCAGAAATCAAAAGGCGCTGCATGGATCGGATTTATAAATGGCACTTCCACAATTAAGACACCTTCTCTATCCAATATTCTGGCAAATTCTTTAATAACCTGAAAAGGATTTGTAACATGTTCGAGAACGCATATTGCTAAAATATTTTAACTGTTTTATCTCTCAAGGGTATATAATGTAAATCTCCTACTATGTCAGTATCAGTATTTGGCATTATATCAATTGCTATCTCAAATTCAGCATCTATATTATAATTTTTTGTACCGCTGCCTGCATTTATGGTGATACCTTTAAGATTAATTTTTTGTTGTGATATGTAATATTTTAAATCAGTACGTGTAAATGGCCAATCACACGCCCATGAATTAAAATTATGGTATAACATTGATAAAAAGCTTTTCATACCCTATCCAACTTATTATTAAGGTTTATATACCTGAATTGAGCAAGGAATATTTAAAAAGCCTGCCCATGGCTCTTTTAATGTGCTATGATCTTTACAACTTACAACAAGCTCAGGATAAAGATTATTTACATCAATTTTTTTTCCCCCGTCCCATAAACTTACATACCATTGATATATACCGGGACGAAGCGGGAATGTAGAAAATCGGCAATTCAGATTATATGTACCGGTATCACATTTTATCCCTGACTCACCCCAACCAGCTATTTTATTACCATCAGATGGTTGTAGCACAAGTGCAAATGTACCATTCAGAATTGGTTTATCAACTACCAAAATAATTTCAACTTCAACTTCTCCTTCATCATAGATAGTATGAGGCTTTTCATGTTTAGAATTAACAATCCGCCAACTTATAAATCCGGAATCTGCTTCTGTGTCATTATTATTCAGGAAACTAAGCTGATAAGAGCTAATTGCGTCTTCAACACTTCCTTCATATACACACTTTCCGTTTTTAAGCCACAAGCCTCGCGTACAAAGCCGTCTTATCTGACTCATATTATGACTTACAAACAAAACCGTCCTCCCCTCCGCTGCTACGTCCCCCATTTTTCCTAAACATTTTTTCTGAAACTCAATGTCTCCGACAGCCAATACTTCATCAATAACAAGAATTTCAGGCTCAAGATGAGCAGCCACAGCAAAAGCCAGACGCATATACATACCACTGGAAAAATGCTTTACTGGTGTATCAAGAAATTTTTCAATTTCAGCAAATGCGATAATTTCATCGAACTTTCTGATTATTTCCTCCTTTTTCATCCCAAGTATGGAGCCGTTTAAATATATATTTTCCCTGCCTGTCAACTCGGGATGAAACCCTGTACCTACCTCCAGAAGAGAGCCCACTCTGCCGTAAATATCCGCATATCCTTCAGTCGGTTCTGTAATTCTGGATAAAATTTTTAGCAAAGTTGATTTGCCAGCACCGTTTCGTCCGATTATGCCGACAATTTCTCCTTTTTTGACATCAAACGAAATATCTTTTAGCGCCCAGATTGTTTCAGTCAGCCCTGCTGCACCTGTAGGTAGGCCTCGAATAATGTCCCTCATTTTTTTGAATGGAGATGTTAATCCGTTCATTAGCAAGTCACGGAAAGTATCATACTGGCTGCTTTGCGCACCGATCAGATACTTTTTAGAAAGATTTTCTATTTTTATTGCAATATCTGTCATTGTAATCAAACCACATCCGCAAATGTTCTTTCCATTCTGCGAAAATAATAAACACCTGAAATGAAAAGTGAAAAAGAAACAATAGTGCTGGCTACCATGATTGAAAAAGATCGAGACCCTGTTCCCAGAAGACACCATCTGAATCCTTCAACTATTCCGGTTAAGGGATTCAAGCCGAAAAGCCAGACTGGGATACCCCTCTGTTCCATAAAAGTAAATACTTTGCTTGCAGGATAAATAACCGGTGTGGCAAAAAGCCATATTTGAATAAAAAAAGGTATAACATATTTAATATCCCTGAACTGCACATTCATGGCAGAAAGCCACATGCCGGTTCCTAAAGCAGTTGTAAATGTAAGTATAAGCAGAAACGGCAGGAATATCACCCTTATTCCCGGTATAATGCCATACCATACCATCATGATTAGAAGTACTGCAAATGCAATAAAAAAATCAACAGCAGGAGCCAGAACCGAGGAAATCGGAATTACCAATCGAGGAAAATATATTTTTTTGAGAAGATTAGCAGAACCTACAAGACTGTTGGAAGACTGGCTCAATCCCTGAGCAAAAAAGGTCCAGGGAAGAAGGCCGGCATACGAAAATATCGGATATGGCAACCCATCTGACCCTACATTTGCCATTTTACCGAAAAATATTGTAAAAATTATCATGGTAAGAAAAGGCTGCAAAACGGCCCATGCCGCTCCTAGAACAGTCTGCTTATAACGCACCTTGACATCTCTCCATGTTAAAAAATACAGCAATTCCCTGTAATTCCATAATTCATCAAGCTGAAGAGAAATCCATCCTTTTGAGGGTTGTAAGCGTATATGTTGATTATCCATTTACGTAATCTCAAAGTCTTTTTAGGGGTGTGAGAGTATCGTCCGATATGTAAATCGCCTGCCATCAATTCCGTTATGGATTATGGCATCCTTCAACTTCGCTTTGAAGTAGTTTACACTTTTTCTATTTAGTCCCTACGGGACTTGTTGTATTGATAAGCTTTTTTCTATAGATATTAAGTCCCTAACGGGTCAAAGTGTTAACTCGTCAAAGAAGGATGCTTGGATTACATATCCTTTTTTTCAATTGAATTCAATTAACAAGGACTTTATGGAAGGCTTCAATAACATCATCAGCATCTTTTTCACTCAGACCGGCAGACAAGGGGAGGGAAAGCGTTCGTTCACCAATCCACTCGGCATTAGGGAAATCGCCTTTTTGCCAGCCAAACATTTTGCGATAATAGGGATGCAAATGAACAGGGATGTAATGAACACCAACACCGATATTTTCGGCTGTAAGGGCGTGCAGCACCCAGTCCCTGCTTTTACCTGTTTTTTCAATATCAATCAGGGGTGTGTACAGATGATACGCATGCTGTGTATCAGGCTCTGGTTCCGGGGGCAAAATACAAGGCTGTTTTGCAAAAGCATCGTTATATTGGCGCCAAATCCGCTCACGAAGCTGCCAATATTGATTCACTCTTTGCAATTGACAGATTCCGATGACCGCCTGCATATCTGTCATATTGTACTTATAACCGGCCTGAACCACGTGGTAATGCTTATAGCCTTCATCTGAAAAGCGCTTCCAGGCGTCTTTGCTCATACCGTGCAGGCCCAGCACTTTGATTTTTTCGGTAAAACGGTCATTATCGGTGATAATCATGCCGCCTTCACCTGTGATTATATTTTTTGTGACATAGAAGCTGAAACAACCGATATCGCCAAAACGGCCTGCATTCTGATTGTGAAAGCGTGATTCAACGGCATGGGCGCAGTCTTCGATCACCAGAAGGTCATATTGCCGGGCGATGTCCATAATCGCTTGCATATCACAACAGCGTCCCGCGAAATGAACCGGCATAATCGCTTTGGTTCGCGCTGAAACCTTGTTTTCAATCTCATCGGGAAGAATATTCATGGTGTGCCGGTCGCAATCGGCCAAAACCGGCGTTGCGCCGCTGTGGATAATGGCGTTGACGGTGGCGCAAAAAGTCATGGGGGATGTAATCACTTCATCGCCCGGCCCGATTCCGGCGGCAAGCATGGAAAGATGTAATGCCGCGGTGCATGAGTTTAAAGCGATAGCGTGCTGGGAGCCTTTCCACTTTTTAAATTCCTCTTCAAATTCACGCACCTTGGGCCCGGCGCCAATCCAACGGCGGCGCATACAAGCGACAACAGCTTCAATCTCAGGTTCTTCAATTACCGGCGCTCCGAATACGAGGAAGTTATCTTTTGTTCGTACCGGTGTTCCGCCATCTAACGCTAATTTATGCACGTTTCTTTTCCATTTCAAATCATATTATATCTTTTTGATTCACAAGAAGCAATAAGTATTCAGGGCAATCGCAGGCATCCTTCATTTGTCGGTTTACACTTTGTCCCGTTAGGGACATAATATCTATAGAAAAAAGCCTGCTAAAGCGCCAAGTCCCGTAGGGACGATATATAAAGTGTAAACTACTTTTAGCACAATATGAAGGATGCCCAATCGCATGAAAAAGTAGTTGACAACCTCCTACAGGTTCGGCAACGGTCTTAAACTGAGATATTTAAGCAGTTCATCAAATTCCGGGCGTGCTGACCACAGTATCCCCTGATTTTCAGCATAAGTCCTGGCCGGGGTGGTCAAGCCATCGTTGGCGAACAGCCATTTACGGATAATCGGCGGCTGCCCCATATCTTCATCAAGCTGTTCAGCCTGCGCCTGTAACTCTTTGAGAACTGCGATTCCGACCTTTTTGCCTTTTAACCATTTGCTCTGGCACACCCACTGCTCCGGCCCGGCCGCACCGATCACGTCGATTTCACGCCCTTTGCCGGAACTGAGACGGTACCGCTGATGGACAAAGAAAAACATGCTCGGCATCTGAATATCTTCGGGACTGTTAAAAAAAGCGCCGGGCAAAAGCTTGCGCTGGCCGTTCAACAAAACCTGGGCGATATGCACTTCCGCCAGATACCCTTTATATTCGCGGACGCGCCGTTTGTAAGTCATATATTCTTTTACCAATTCATTTTGCACCTGATCAGCATGCTGTCCGCCCACCTCGATTCGTCCCCATACTTTTAGAAATTCCACGAGAACAGGGTCTTTGATACGGCGGAACCACCCGCCCAATTCGAGGTATTCCACCAGATCACCGCGCGCCAGTTTGATCAGCACTTCTTTGACAGCCTCTGGCGTGACATCACGGCCCTCGCGCTGTTTCACCTCTCTGCGAATGCGTTCTACGTTCAGGCGTCCCTTTTTATCTTCCTCGGTGTTTTCATCCAGCGCTGACAGATAGAGAATCTGTTTGGTGATGCCGTGTTCATTAATACGCTCGATCCAACGTGTTACCTGATCACTGAGTTCTCCCCAGATAAAACCGGAAGAGATATCCACAGCCAGGATACGGTTAAGTTGCTCCTCATCCCAGATTTTATCTTTCAGTTTGGCCGCCTGCCGGACCACCGCTGTGATATAAAAGGGGTTGCCGCCGCATCGGTTAGCGATGACAGGCGCCATCAGTTCGGTAATATCCGCTTTATAATATTCGGCGGCTTTACGGGTCAACTCCGTCCCCCAGTAACCGGACATGGCTTTGATGTTCATACCATGAATTCTTCCGAAAATGGACGAATTGATCACAAAATGAGGGCATGTGGGCGATTCCATCGTTTTCCGCATCGCACCCATGATGTCAAAATCTGATTGAGGCAAACGGGTGTTCTGAAATTCGTCCAAAAACATCACTATCGTGGTTTCGTCATTATCTGACACAGATCGAGGCGTCATCAGGGCATCACGATGCGGTCTGACCGCCTGGCCTTTCTCAACCACGTCAAGTATATGGAGCATCCATTCGAAGGTTTTTGGGTTCGGCATTTGCGTTTTACAGGTTTTCGCAATTTTTTTTAATTGGTCGCCTTTGGTGCCAGTGCGGATAAGCTGGGGATCGGACGTATAAAAGGCGATGTAATACCTGATAAAGTTTTCAAGATAGCCTCTGGCAAAGGTTGTGGGATCAGTTCTTTTATCGGAAAAACAGTAATACACCGGTATGACCGCATACGGGTCCTTCGGATTCTGTTCGGCAAAAATCCGGTTCACCACCCGCTTGAAAATTTCCGTTTTCCCCATACGGCGCTGGCCTAAAAGCACCGTGGACATGGTGCGGCGATGGGCCGCTTCCAAAGCGGCATGATGAAAATATTCTAAAA
>JAOZRC010000258.1:4463-7435 GCA_029940345.1 Desulfobacterales bacterium | reverse complement strand
CAGCAAGTTAAACATTTCTAATAAAAAGTATGAATAACATCGTATCGGCAGATTCAGCAAAATATCCAAAGGGGCAAAAGTTTTCTTGTCTATATGATACAAATAACGGGTTACCTTTATTTTTCCGAAAATTGAAAAATATGTCTTTTCACTTTATTATTCTTTTTTACGCAATAAAACTGAACCCGGGTTGAGCCTGAATCAGCTTTTGGGTATAAGGATGTTGGGGGTTGCTGATAATATCGCCGGCAAGGCCGGTTTCGACAATTACACCGTTGTGGATAACGGCAATCCGGTCGCAAAGGTATCTGGCTGCGGCCAGGTTGTGGGTGATGAAAAGGAAAGTCATGTTGACTTTTTTCCTGATATCTGTCAGCAGATGTAATAACTGGATGGCAATGGTGGCATCCAGCATTGAGGTGGGTTCGTCCGCAACAATAAATTCCGGGTCCGGGATAATGGCCCTGGCGATGGCCACACGCTGTCTCTGGCCTCCGCTCAGTTGGTGCGGATAGCGGTTGTAATATTCTGTTCCCGGGGTAAGCCCGACGGTTTCAAGGGTCAGAATAACCTTTTCCCTTCGTAACCGTCTATCCCCTATTTTATGGACTACCAAAGGCTCCGAGACAGTTTCTGATATGGAAAGATGGGGATTCAATGACTGGTAGGGGTCCTGGAAAATCATCTGAACCCTGGAGCGATATTTCCGGAGCGCCTTGCCGCACAAATCAGTAACCGGCACACCATTGAGTTTGATAACTCCTTTGGTGGGTTCCTCCAGCTTGACCAGAAGTCTTCCGGCGGTGGTCTTGCCGCTTCCGCTCTGGCCCACCAGCCCGAATATTTCACCTCTTTCAATTTTCAGGCTGATATTGTCCATGGCAATAACTTTTTTTTCGCATTTTGAAAAAAAGCCCTTTTCCGAACCGTATTCTTTGGTTACGCCATTCAGCTCGATTATCGGAATGTTTTCCATTTTAGCTTCAGTCATCATTGGCTTTGTTTATCACGTTCATGCGGCAAAAGGCTTTATGGGTTGAAGAAATATCGACCCAACTCGGAGTCTGATCCTCGCACATTTCGGAATCAGAGGTGCAATTCGCTGCGAACCGGCATCCTTTTGAAATATTTATCAGATCAGGGGCGCTTCGGACTTGGGGAATCACAATCTCTTTATCCGTATCAAGACTCAGGTAGGATGACAGCAGGGTTTTTGTGTAAGGGTGCTTTGGAAACCTGAACACTTCTTTGCTTTTGCCCTGTTCCACGATCTGACCGGCGTACATGACACAGATATCTTCACACACATCCGCCACAACAGCGATGTCATGGGAGATAAAAATAAGGCTTGTATTCATCTCTTTTTGGATATGTTTGATTCCCTTTAGAATCTGATCCTGAACAATCACATCCAAAGCTGTTGTGGGCTCATCCGCGATAATAAGTTTGGGACTGCATGCCAGGGCCATGGCAATAATGGCTCTTTGTTTCATGCCCCCGCTGTATTGATGGGGGTAATCCCTTAAACGGTCTTCAGGTATTTTCACAAGACTAAACAATTGTTTAACCTTTTTAATCATCGCTTCCTTTGACAATTGCTGATGATGGGTTTCGATAGCTTCCATGATCTGCTCATGAACCCTGATAACCGGATTTAACGCATTCATGGCGGCCTGAAAAATCATGGAAATGTCGTTCCCCCTGGCAGACCGCCATTCCACTTCGTCAAATGTTGCGAAATTTTTGCCGTTGAAAAAAATATCTCCCTGTAAAACAGAAGCGTTTTCAGGCAAAAGCCCCATCAAGGTCATACCCACAGTTGTCTTGCCGCAACCGGATTCCCCTACAAATCCCAGGGATCGGCCCTGCTTCAGGCTGAAGGAAATATTGTCAACGGCATGCAAAACGCCTTTTTGGGTTCGGTATCCGACACTTAAATTTTCAACGGATATCAATGCCATGCTTATTCCCCGCCTTCCTCTTTCCTGAGTCTTGGGTCCAAGACCTCGTCCATTGCCCTGCCCAGCATATAAAATGAAAGGGTCAACAAGGAGATACATATCCCCGGAGGAAGCAGCCAGTAGGGTGCCTGGAACATGTGGCCCGAACTCCAGACCCACTGGAGCATCATTCCCCAACTGACTTGTCCCGGATCGCCAAATCCTAGAAAAGACAAGGCCGCTTCAACCAGGATGGCGGACGTCACCCTGAAGGTCATATAAAGGAAAGCCAGCGGAAGCACATTGGGCATGATATGCCTGAAAATGATTCGACCAGAGGAGGCTCCGGCGACTTTGGAGGCTTCAATAAAGGGGCGCTGTTTCAATGAGAGCGTCTGGGAACGGATAATCCGGGAAACCGACGGCCATCGCATGATTGCGATGATAAGGATAATCACCCAGATACTCAGTTGCCATAATGAAGCCAGAATTAAAAGAATGACCAGCGTCGGCATGACCATAAACATATCGGCGATGCGCATGAGAAGC
Organism: Desulfobacterales bacterium; assembly: GCA_029940345.1. Lineage (GTDB taxonomy): Bacteria > Desulfobacterota > Desulfobacteria > Desulfobacterales > JAUCGF01 > JAUCGF01. Next base: position 4,946 of record JAOZRC010000258.1, on the reverse strand, counting down.
GTATCCGTAATACCGCCGGCATATCCGGATACCATGCCGATAGCCGTCCCTAAAACAATGCTGATAAACGCACACGAAAGTCCCACAATAAAAGCGACTTTCGCGCCTTCAAGAAGTTGGCAGAAAATATCCCTGCCGATAAAATCCGTTCCCAGCCAGTGCTGCAGACTTGGGCCGACAGAGATCTTAATCAGGGGGTCCGCGCCGGACATGGGATCATAAGTCGGGCCCAAAAGCGGAACAAAAAAACTGGCGATGGCCATGAGCATAAAAACAGTCAGGATGACGATGCCTGTCTTACCCATGGGATTTTTGATAAAGACAGACCATCCTTTCTGAAATCGTTCTATATAGTGATTTTTATGCAATTTAGAGCCTTTATCCTTGCCTGATAATTAACGCTGACAAAATATTATTCCCGTTTATCATTTTTAATTAAAATGCGGAGTATCAAAGTAACTTAAAACTTGAAACTTAAAACTT
>JAOZRC010000258.1:0-4363 GCA_029940345.1 Desulfobacterales bacterium | reverse complement strand
AACTTAAAACTTGAAACTTAAAACTTTACACTATTTGGTTAATACCGTATCCGCGGATCCAGATAGGAATACAAAAGATCCACGATCAGGTTGGCAACCAGCACAACAGCCGTGATCAGCAAAAAGCACGCCTGTGCCAAGGGATAATCATTGTTGCTCACCGCAAATATAAGTTCTCTTCCAATGCCCGGCCATGTGAAAATCTGCTCGGTCAGGGCCCCGCCGTTAATTGAAAAGGCAAGGCTCAGGCCCACACTTGTAATAACCGGCAACGCCGCATTTTTGGCCGCATGCTTATTGCGGATCACCTTTTCGGAAAGCCCTTTGGCCCTGGCGGTAATGATGTAATCTTCCTGCAAAACACCCAGCATAGCAGAGCGCATCAACAGGAGGTAACTTCCCAGGTGAATGCAAAACAGCGTGAACAACGGCAGAATCATATGATGGATAACATCAAGGATTTTTACAATGACGGATGCATCACTGATCCAAACTTCCGGTGTGATCATACCGCCCAGGGGAAACCATCCGGCCTTGAACGCCAGCACCCACAAAACGATCAAAGCAAACCAGGGAATAAACAGTGTATGGCCGATCAAAGCGGAGATAGACAGGAACGTGTCAAGTTTTGATCCTTTGTTCCAGGCTGATATTTTTCCCAGCAGAACTCCTGCAAAAGCCGCTAAAAGAGTGGATGTTGTAAACAGCAAAATCGTACAGGGCAGCTTGCTTAAAATAATGTTGCCCACCGGCTCGCCATAGTGAAAAGAGGTTCCCAAATTACCCGTGAAAAAATTTTTAACATAAACAAGATACTGTTTCCAGAGAGGTTGATCCAAGCCTAACTGCTCTACCAGGTGGCGGGCATCTTCGGGCGTGAGCATGGGGTCGACCATCCTGGTGACAGGGTCTCCGGGGGCCAGGCGGAACAAAAAGAACAGCACCGTAAGAATAACAAAGAAAATAATCACTATTTCGATGAGTTTATTGAAAATGAATTTTCTTTTTGGCATGATCTAGCGATTCTCCCGGACCGTACATAATGACCAGATTATGGCTTAAAATGTTTGAATTGAAGCTCTTTGATGGGTTTGAAATGCTTTTTATTGGCTGACATCAGTATCAAAAAGCATTAATATCTTTGGCCTCTCAATCGCTTCATAGTCTCATCAACCAGTTCTATGGATTCCACTTTCATGCCAAAGAACGGATGGTTAATTACGGACTTGCGTTCAGTGCTGTCAAGGGAGGTGATTATAGCCTTATCCCGCCCATGATACGTAATTGTGACCGGTTCATTACGGTCTAACGCTTGGAAGATATTTTTCATTTTGTATCTCAAATCCACTACGCTCGCTTTCATTGCAAACCTCCTTATACCATGATCTAGCGGTTCTCCCTGACCGTACATAATGACCAGATATTGCCGATGCCATTCACTGATTCAACCCATCCGTGAAATCTTTTTGTAAAAACCGCTTCCAGGATATGGGGATTATACAAAGGCAGATAGGGGATATCTTCCATGAGAATGGCCTGCATTTCCCATATCATCTTCTTTCTTTCTTCAATATCTGCAACACAGGTCTGTTTTTCCGCCATTTTATCAAACACGGGATTATTATAACCGCTCATATTCCAGCCGCGAGGCCTGTCATTTACACAGCAAAAAAACGTCCTTATATAATCCGGGTCCAGGTTCAGTTTGCCATACCCCAGGATAAACGCGTCAAACGCCCTTTTGCCCTTTATTTTATCAATGAGGGAATTAAATGACATGGGACGTGCGACAGCAGGCATTCCCATTTTCTTAAGCCATTCCTGGATCATCATTCCGGTAAAGGCCCTTTTGGGATCATAATCGGCGGGTGGAGTCAAAATCACAAATGTTTCCATCAGCTGCCCGTCAGGAAGCTTTATTCCTTGGCCTTTGACAATGTTCCCATCAGGATTTACGGGATCGACATCCCATGAATAGCCAGCTTTCTTAAGCATTTTATATGCCGTTTTGATGCGTTGGTCCTGAGTTAAACCGTCTCCATATTTCCTGGCATCAGGATTGTGCCAGAAACGGTTTCCCGAAGGGATGATCGAGGACATGGAAGTGCCGTAATTCTGCAGAATCCTTGAAAGGATGAACTCCTTGTCTATAAGGGTCGCAATGGCCTGCCTTAAAGTTTTATCATTAAAGGGCGGTTTCCTGACATTAAATCCCATGTAATACAACGCACTCTTTTTATTTAGAAACACACGGATATCAGGCTGTTCCTTTAAACCCTGGACATATCCCGGCTGGATATCCCACCAGTACATATCAATGTCACCTTTTTGAAGGGCCAGAACCGCCACATCGCTGGTGCCGTAAATCTTAAACAGAATACCTTCAACATAAGGCCCTAACACCCGCCCGGCTATTTTCAGTCCTGTGCCAAAAAAGTAAGGATTCCTTTTCATATATACATAAGCCCCTTTTTTATACGCTTCCAGCTTAAACGGACCGGTGCCCAAAGGGGTTTTGATAACATGATTTTGCAGTGTCCTCAGGGGCTTTTCGGTTTTCAGCGCCTTGTCGGCAATCGATCCCCATTCCTTTTTTGACACCATGGGTGCGGTAAGAATTCTTGAAAGAAAAATAGCAGAAGTTTTTTTCAGATAAAAAACAATGGTGTGCTTGTCAATGACATCTATCTTTTTAATGACTTTCCATCGGTTGTAGTACCTGGGCATCTTGAATCGGTTAAACAGGTTTCGGGTGAAAATGACATCATCAGACGTAAAATCGGACCCGTCAGCCCATTGGGCTTTTTTTAGTTTAACCGTATAGGTAAGCTTGGCTTTATCAAAAACAGGTTTTTCCTTGGCAAGCCAGGGAATAATTTTCAGGGTTTGGGGATCACGGATATACAGGGGCTGGTAGATCAATGAAAGGATTTTGCGCGAATTGGCATCACTGACAAGCCAGATATTCAACGCTTTGGGCTCTTCAGGCAGGCCGATTTTTAAAATCTTCAGGCTGTCTTTCGTCCGACATGACAGAAGCATGCCTGAAACCGAAATCACCAGTACGGCAAGCATGATCCTTTTTAAGCAAGACACAGACAACTGTCGCAGTTTTTCAGGCTTGTTCATCACCATAATTTTTTAATACTTTATGTTCAATGAAATCAATAACATCAGATTCAATCTTCACGTTGTCAAACCGGTTTATCCTTGGAATCCCGCCGGGACTGACACAGTTTACCTCAACGAGTGTATCGCCGATGATGTCAATGCCCACAAAATAGAGGCCGTCTTTGATCAGCCGCTCCTTGATGATTTCGCAGATTTCCCTTTCCCTGGATGTCACCACATGCTTGAAGGCCTTGGCCCCGGCATGAACATTGGTTCTGAAATCACCTGAAACTGATTTTCGCCTCATGGTGCCTAATATCTCCCCGTTTAAAAGCAATATCCTGATATCACCATCGGTTTTCACCTTTTTTAAATATTCCTGGACCATAATCGGATTACGTTCAGGATACGGTTTGCCGGCTCCCACATAATAGTTGATCAGGGAGACTAAATTTTCCTGGTCGCGGTTGCTGACCTTGATGACCCCATGTCCGCCATGTCCGTGAAGCGGCTTGATAACCATATCACCGCCAAAATTATCAATGATTTTTTTCAGCCGACTGGGGTCTCTTGATATGTGGGTCTCAGGGATAATACCAGGAAAATTCAGCGTATAGACCTTGGAGTTGCCGTTAATCTGTCCCAGGGTGTTATTGACCATGAAAATTTTATCACTCACAGGGCCCAGAAATTCCATGACCTGGTAATTGATTGGCGGATTCTTTCTTAAAAAAAGTGCATCAAGTTCGGTAACGGTCTCAAATATCAGCTCATCCTTATTCAGACACTCAATAAGCAGTGCCCAATAGTCTTTAAGGGAAAGATCAGGCCTTACAGAAATATTGTGCATCCTTGCCACAACCTGATTTTCACGGATATAAATATCGTGCGCATCAAGAAAAAAAACAGAATGCCGCCGCTGGTTGCATTCATACATCAGGTAACTGGTGGTTTCCCAAGTGGGATCGATTGACCGCAGATTATCCATTAAAAATGCAATTTCCATACCGCTCTACTTAATCCTTCACCTTATAATAGAAATTATACTCGCGAAGGCCATAATTGGTGATTTTATAATTGATCAATACCTTAATTCATAGGCGTAAGACATATTTCAAAATCACCAATTATGACCGTGCCAAGTATACTATCAAAATTCCTTTTAATATTACAAGATTGCTTTCATGTCAATTTTATCTTGCAATATCAGGTTAGTTGTTTATTATCCTTTTTTTTAATACTGAAAATTGAA
>JAOZRC010000257.1 GCA_029940345.1 Desulfobacterales bacterium | reverse complement strand
ATTTTACTTCCCTGCCTGATTTCATCAACCACTGTGGAAAGTCTTTCCTGGATTAGTTCTATCTCGGTTTCGGGTTCATCCAGTTCTTCTTTGGCAATCTGGGTGTAGAGTAACGCATTGGCAAGGGGTGTGTTTAATTCATGGGCAAGCCCTGAAGTCAAGAGCCCCAGAGATGCCAGTTTTTCTTTTTGAATGACTTGAAACTCCAGCTCTTTTTCGTACCGGTATTTGGCTTTCAAAATATTTACTATTATCGTTGAAACGCAAAAAGCAAGGACGAAAACAATCATTGCGGTCAGTACGCCATAGACAACAGCCTCCCTTCCCAAGGCATTGATACGGTTCAAAATTTCCGCCATGTCCTGATCAGCGATAACATACCACGGGAACGCATCAACTTTATGATAGGCCTGCAATACACGCTCTCCTCTATAATCTGTTGTTTCATAAAGCCCCTGTTTCTTTTCATCTATGGCCGTCATAGAAATATGGTCTGTGAGCGCTTTGGCCCCCAATCGTGATGCAGACAAAAAAATGCCTTTTTTGTTTACCAGGTAGACTTCTCCGGTCACTTCTATATTGCTTTTTCGCAGCATCGAACCAACACGTCTGAAATCAACCAAAGCACATAATCTCCCACAACGTTCTTCAGACCCGTTCAGTATGGGTGCGCAAATCATAAGCACTGGAATTTGCTCTTGCCCAGTGGTAAACATAAAGACATCTTTAACACGGGCGCTCCGCCATGAACTTCCCGATTCACCGATGGAATGCAACGACGCCGGATCATAGAAAACATCCATGGTGGAGAAAACAGATTTCCCGGATTTATCCAGCACGAAAAAACTGAGATAGGGGCTGTATTGTGCTTTCTTATGTTCAAAATGCGTTTTAAGCATCGTGGAATCAAAGCCCAAAATACAAATGATATTGGAAAGGGTGTTTATATCATTTACTCTTTCCATCATGAACCCTTTTATTGCTTCAGCATTCCTTTCAGACAAACCTTTTAAATAGGAGGATGCTTTTTCTTCGATCAGGATTTCTCCCTGGGATATCACCTTATATCCGAGAGAGGCCAGGGGAACCAGTGAAACAAGCATAAATGCCGCTATCAGGAGTATCCTGAGTCTTTCAAAATTCATTTTTCATACTTTCTGACATAATAAAAATCTTAATGACGCACAAAATCTTATTTTAGGGAAATACAACACACTTTTATATCATCTACAACTAAAAAATCTGAATCAATGTAAGGAAATGGCAAATTTCGGCGACGCATTTTTTCTTTTTACCAAATTCCACCTTGTCACTTTAAAAGGTAACTATCGTGTGTAATTCACGACCGTCGGTTAATGCACTAAAGTAGGTCAGGTTAGAGATAGCGTAACCCGACAATATTGTCTGTTGATGTCGGGTTACGCTATCGCTAATCCGACCTACTACTGAGTTTGTGCTAACCGACGATCTTGAATTGTACATGTAACTATCTTAATTTATAGCTTTTTTATAATTTGATTCAAAACCGGTATCCCTGTCAATTTCAATGGGTTGCAATTTAATGTGACAAAGTGGAACCAAGTCCACTGAATTTTAACACCCTCTTAATCCTATCTTGTAAAGTATTTGTGTGATCAAGAACCTATCATCGTTTAAGGTATGGAAAATTTCCCGTATATGGAAAATTTCCAGCCTTCCGTGTTGATGGCCACGGCCCTCAAACATTCTAACTAATTGAAATATAACGTTTTAAAATAATTTTTAAGACATGGCATGAAAATTGCTGTTTATATAAATAAAATTATAAATAAAATTATAAATAAAATTATAAATAAAATTATAAATAAAATTTAAAAAAGGAGGTATTATGAAAGAACAAATACAAATAGCAGGTCTTTGCATCAATTGTTTAAATGCGGATCAATGTGGTTATCGTGTGAATCACACCAAACCCATCATTTTTTGTGAAGAGTTTACTTGTACAGATCCGTCTGAACCAAAAAACAATATCACCAGGGTTATTAAAAAGGCTGAACATCCGATAGACCTGACGCTGAAAGGAATTTGCAGCAATTGTGAAGATGTTGAAATATGTCATCTGCAAAAAACAGATGCTGATGTATTGTATTGTGAAGAATATAGATAACACATAGGAGGAAATTTATGAACACGTATACAAATAACGTTTTGGGAATGCTCACAGAAAAATATCCTTGGGAAAAGGAATACATTCAATCAGTGGCAGAAGTGTTTAAATCCATCACACCGGTGCTTGATTCTGATTTGGTGTATCAAAACAACCGGATACTTGAACAATTGATCGAACCGGACCGGTCAATCAGTTTCAGGGTGCCATGGAAAGACGATCAGGGGCGGGTTCAGGTCAATACAGGACATCGTGTTGAGTTTAATAATGTGCTGGGCCCCTATAAAGGAGGACTTCGATTCCATGCTTCGGTCAGCTTAAGCATTATCAAGTGTCTCGGGTTTGAACAGATTTTCAAAAACGCCTTGACCGGCCTGCTTTTAGGCGGTGGCAAAGGCGGATCCGATTTCAGTCCGCGAGGCAAGTCCGATAATGAAATAATGAATTTTTGCCAAAGTTTCATGTTGGAACTTTCAAGGCATATCGGAGCATCTGCGGATGTTCCGGCAGGTGATATCGGGGTGGGAACTCGGGAAATCGGTTATCTTTTCGGAATGTACCGCCGAATAACCAAGTCTTTTGAAGGTGTCTTGACAGGCAAAGGCATTTCATGGGGTGGAAGCTATTTAAGGCCCGAGGCCACAGGATATGGGGTGGTCTATTTTGCCGAGGAAATGCTGAAAAATATTGACGATAATCTTGATGGCAAGGTTGTGACGGTTTCCGGTTTTGGAAATGTAGCCTGGGGTGTTGTAAAAAAGGTCAATGAGCTTGGCGGCAAGGTAATCACCCTTTCGGGGCCGGACGGATTTATCCATGATCCGGATGGTGTTACTGGCGAAAAAGTCGACTACATGCTGAAACTGAGGTTGAGCGGGAATGATGTTGTCAAAGATTATGCCGATCATTTCAAGGTGAAGTTTTATCCGGGCAAACGGCCCTGGATAATCCCGTGCGACATCGCATTCCCTTGCGCGACACAAAACGAACTTGACCTTGATGATGCAAAAATCTTGGTAAAAAACAGTGTCAAATGCCTTGTAGAAGCGGCAAACCTGCCCGTGACGCTGGATGGTATGGAGTTTCTGGAAAACGCTGATATTTTTTATGCTCCTGCAAAGGCATGTAATGCGGGAGGGGTGGCCTGCTCGTGTTTTGAAATGGCACAAAATGCCAATTTTATGAACTGGACCAAAGACGAGGTTGATCAGAAACTCCACCAGGTGATGAAGCATATCCATGACCAATGTTATGAAACATCCTGTGAGTTTGATAAAAAAGGGAATTATGTGTTCGGGGCAAATGTGGCCGGATTCCGGCGTGTGGCAGATGCGATGCTGGACCAGGGATTAACCTGATATTGACTTTTTTTGAATATAGATTATTTTTCCACTTTAAGTTCCATACCGGATCCCCGGTATGGAACTGACAGAAGCGATATTATAACGGATAAAAAAACTAAATGGAAATCATAGACAACCGAGTTGAGAAACAGCGGCAACTCATTGAAAAACTACAACAACGGAATGTAAAACTGGAACGGTTTTATGATGAGTATAAAAGGGTCTTCCGAAATGAAGGAGAAAGAATAAAGGAGCTCAACTGTCTGTATCAGGTTGCCCAGTATGTGGTTATTGAAAGTGACACAGATGCGGCGCTGGATAAAATTGTCCGTATTGTCCCCCATGGATGGCAATATGCAAAAGAATCCTGCGCCCGTATCACTTTTAAGGATAATCAATATCTTTCACCCGGTTTTTTTGAATCCGGAGTCGTCCAAAGTGAAAGGATTTTCGTAGAAACTGTGATTGTGGGGGCTATAGAAGTTTTTTACAAACCCGGACTGGCTTCGGAATCTGATGATCCTTTTCTGATTGAAGAAAAAAATTTGCTTAAGGGTATTGCTGATATTATCAGTTTTTATCTTGAAAAGCAGCGCGATAATGAGAATGGAAAACTCATTCAGCAGCAGCTTTTGCATGCCGACCGATTGGCAACCATTGGTCAGCTTGCCGCAGGGGTTGCCCACGAATTGAACGAACCGTTGGGAAACATACTCGGTCTGGCTCAACTGTCACTGAAATTGCCTGAAATGCCGGATCAGGCGCAAAAAGACCTTGAGAAAATTGAAGAGTGTGTCATATATTCCCGGGAAATCATTAAAAAATTAATGGAATTTTCCCGCCAATCACCACTCTCCAAAGAAAAAATCAACATCAATGAAGTGATTGACAACAGTATCACATTTTTAGAAGCAAGATGTATCAAAGAAGGAATCGAAATAATAAGGCAATATACTGAAAATATAACTGTTACCGCAGATCCCAATCAAATCAAACAGGTCATTACGAATTTGACAATTAATGCAATCCAGGCAATGAAAAATGGTGGCAAATTGATAATCGTCACAAGAAAGAACAGCAAAAATGCGGTCTTAGCCATTGAAGATACCGGGATCGGGATACCAGCTGACAATATCAGTAAAACATTTATGCCATTTTTTACAACAAAAGATGTGGGTGAAGGGACGGGGTTAGGCCTTTCTGTTGTTTATGGCATTATCCGGAACCATAACGGAGACATCAAAGTCAGCAGTGAACCGGGTAAAGGAACTATTTTTGAAGTATGCTTACCCCTGGAGGAAAATTGATGTCAGATCAGTACGATAAAGAAATAATTCTCATTGTTGATGATAATATCATCACCTGCGAAGTGATCCAAAGAAACCTTGAAATGGCCGGGTTCCATATATTTACAGCACACAGCGTGAATGATGCCATAGAAATCCTTTCAAGGCAGGATATTGACCTTTTAATCACTGACTATAAAATGCCGAAACATACCGGTCTTGAACTGATAAAATATGTTCGGGATCATTTGCAGAATATCTGCATTATCATGCTGACAGGATATGGCTCTATTAACAGTGCGGTGGCTGCCATGAAAGAAGGGGCGGATGAATACATTACCAAACCGTTCACAGATAAGGAACTTCTTGATGCGGTGAACAAGAGTATCCGAAAACTGAAAGAGAAAAATACAGACCTGGCCGTGATATATGATGACACTTGGACGCGGTTCGGCATTATCGGTCAATCCCAAAATATGCTTGAGATGTATTCAAAGATTGAAAAAGCCTGCCAAAACGATGCGATCGTTTTAATTACCGGAGAAAACGGTACAGGCAAAGAACTGGTGGCCCGCGCGATTCACTATAATCACAAGGCAAGATCTGTTTATCCTTTTATTCCGATCAATTGCCCTGGCATACCTGCCAGCCTTTTTGAGAGTGAATTGTTCGGACATGTAAAAGGAGCATTCACAGGGGCTGTGCAACACAGAAAAGGGTTTTTCCAGGCGGCTGAAAAAGGCTGCCTTTTTTTAGATGAAATCAGTGAGTTACCGTCAGAACTTCAGGCTAAACTGCTCAGGGTTTTACAGGAGAAAGAAATTTGCCGGGTCGGGGAAACTCTGACAAAAAAAGTTGATGTCAGAATTATTGCGGCAACCAATAAAAACCTGGAAGACCTGGTTGAAAAAGGCCAGTTCCGTCAGGATCTGTTTTTCCGTTTAAATGTTATCAATATTGACATCCCCCCACTCAGGGATCGCGGAGATGATATCATTTTTCTTGCCAAACATTTTGCCTTAAAATACGCCAAAGAGCTTGGAAAAACAGAACCGGAATTTACCGATAAGGCCATCATCGCTCTGAAAAAATATTCATGGCCCGGCAATGTCAGGGAGCTTGAAAACCTAATGCATCGAAATCTGATAATGAATGATAAAGATCATATCGACAGTGTGAATTTTCCTGACATAATGAAATTTAATATCTCTTGTGATCAGCGCCTCAATCTCAGCCTGGAAGATATGTCAAAAAAATATATCCGGGATGTCGTTGAACAGACCGGCGGGAATAAGGCCAAAGCCCTTAGAATTTTGAAAATTGACAGGAAAACCCTGTTAAAAAAATTAAAATAGTGCTGTGTTTGCTGAAAATGAATACATCTTTCAATCTTGTTTCAGTACGGGATATGACGATTTTGGATTTGGGTAGTTTATTTTTTGCTAAATTTTTTAAAGGAATAGGGAACGTTGTTTAATGACTTCCCCAAGGGAGTTACAAATCGGCTTTAGCCGTAAATGTCCCTGACGGTGTGTTCCATACGGGCGATTTCCACATCCGACAGGAAAGCGAAGTGACGCGCGCGTTTTTTTGATGAGAGTTTGCCATTGTTTTGCTGGCACAAGCGAATAAGCAAGTCGATCTTGCGGTCGGGCATATCCACGATCTCCTGAATGGCTCTTTTGGCCTTATCGTAGTTGGCCAAAAACGCCAGTTCGCGGGTGAGTTCCATATCAATGGTCTGTTCAATGAACCTGAAGAGCGCCTCCGCCTGAGACGTCATATCAATATAGCGGTACCACCTGGCAGTATCGTTGTGAACCGTCATGAGGCCTTCTTCATCAAGCGAATAGTCTGCCAAAGCCATAAGATGCCGGGAGAATGCTTCAAGGGAGGCGTCATAGTCGGCCGGTTTTTTCAGCATGGACGCCGATATGGGAAACATGACGCCTGCGGGGGTAAAGCCTCGGCGGGAAAGAATATTATGAATCAGGAAACGATGGATTCGACCATTGCCGTCCTCGAACGGGTGCAGAAAAACGAACCCATAAGCGATAACGGCCGCGTGAATCACGGCGGGGACGCCGCCAGCTTCCATGCGCTTATGAGCGGCTATCAGGCCTTTCATCAAATTGGGCAAATCTTCAGGTTTCGGTGATACGAAGTGTATTTTTTCCTTCCGTCGGACGATTGTCTCTCCCACATAATTCTGGCTCGCCCGGTAGTCGGAATCACGAAACCGAGAATCGACAATACGATTCTGAAGTTCGATCAAGCGCGTTTTTTCGCAGAAATCGTCTCGCTCGGCCAGTTGGAGCAGCGCTGCAAAGCGCTCGACGCGGGTCGATGCAGGCCAGATATGTTCGATCTCAAAAGATGCTTTTGTCTCCCTGGTGTAGAGATAGCCAAGCGCCCTTCTCAGCAATTCCGGAGAATAGGCAGACACGACCTGACGGCATTGCGCGGGAAAATCGGCTGTTTCAAAATCGCGAAGGGTTTGGGTGCGGCGAACCGTCGGGCAAAAATATCGATCACCTGGCAAATTATCGTTGATTCGCTGACGGCGAATCTGACGGGCCGAGGCGGAGGTGTGGTATTTGTCCGGTTCGAGCAGATCGATGTAGTTGCCCCGCTTCACGTCATCCAGCGGAAGCGTTTTGCCGGTCAGGAACT
>JAOZRC010000256.1 GCA_029940345.1 Desulfobacterales bacterium | reverse complement strand
ATTGAGCCAGGCTTTGCGGGTGGCTGCCGCTTTTCGCGCATGTTTGATCATCCACGTCATCTGCGGTTCAATCCGGGGATCATTCATCCGGCCGCTCCTTGCAAGCCATGCCTGTCGGATCAGCTCGGCATCATCCCGCTTAACCACAGCCAGTGTACCCGGTGTATAAAGGACCGGCAGACCCAGGTTATCAAGATAATAAATTGGCAAATCAGGATGAATACGCACGATTTAATTCTCCTGAACGATCGGGAAATCGGCGTTATCAAGCCTTAAGGGTTGCGATTTATCACTGGCAGCACTTGTATGGTATTCGCTGCAAAGCGAGCAGGAGTGGCATTGTTTGCCGCAGGTAAGCGTATGCCGGTAAAATTCCTCACTGATGGCGATGGGTGTTAACACCGATGCAGGCCCCCCACCGATTTTGTCAGGCAGGAGCGATGAACGGGTGATATAGGCCTGTAGTACGCGCAGGTACTTTTCGGGATTCTGCAATGTCACCCGGCCGGCCAGTTTGAATTCATCTGCAATATCATTAAAAAAGTGCAAATGCTGGGGCAGCACCCAGGCACCGGCCAGTCGCAGCCAGGGCTTCCTGTCGAGCAATTCACGGCAAAGAGATTGGGGCGTTTCATCCGAAAAGGCCATCTCATAAAAATGCTGGGTTCGGAAAATACAGTCGGGCAGGCAGGCCTCATTGACCATCAGGCGAATAGCACCGTTGAATGCCTGACAGATCGCTTTGAGTCCGTTGGTATCCCGCATGACCCGACTGGCAGGAACAAGCGTATCACATACATCATTGAGCAACATGGCCTGATGCGGTCGGGAAATATCCATCAATACCGAAGCCGTCAACGCGATATCAGGAAACGTTTCCTTGATGCGAAGCGCCAAGGTGTAATCGGCAACGGTGACATTTTCTACATTTACCGTATCTCGCAAGCGGCGCAAATGCTCGATAACAATCGAGGCAATCCTATCAACCGGCTCCGGAAGGATAACAGGATTGATGAGCAGCGCAAGCGGTAGCGGAGAGTTGTTGAGAAAATCGCTTAGGAACGCTGTTTCCTGGAGTGGACGGCCGGAAGAAATAAAAGGGTCCGGTAAAGGTAAGTACACTTCACTGATGTTCTTGGGAAAGCGATTTTTTATTTCCTGCCAGAAAGAAAGAGGCTGATCAATATAGGGAATGGCCCATGAATTGGTAGCAAAGGCATTGGTGTTGTCGCGGTTTTCATGGGTGTGAATCAACACGATACCTCGCTGCTCCACAATCCAGGAGGTGTGATGGGAACATACATATTCAATACGGTCATCTGTTTTTATGTGACGTTTTTAATTACATCTGAAACCTGCAACGCCAGGGCCTTCATGGCATTCCGGTTCGACAGCAGGCTTTCCGCCGCTTCTTTTTGTTCCATTTCATCAAGCAGGTTACAGGCGGTCAACAGGCGGGTTTGGATACAGAAATCTTCATATTGCAGCGAACTGTCCGGATAGGTGTGGCTCACATGACAGCCACCGGAACAGGTATATTTACAGAAACAATTTTTGCATCGGGGCTTGTCTGTCACCAGGCGTCGCAAACGCACAATCGCGTCAAAATCAATGCCAACCTTGCCCTCGCTGTTAATCTTACCAATATTCATATCAAGCCCGCGTTCCCGCCACACCGACTGCGGCAGGTAGCAACTGCCGATTCGGCCGTCTGGTGAGACAATCAGGGTGTCCTGTCCCACCGGGCAAAAACTGGGTTTAAGGGTTTCACATGATGCGGAGGCATAGACAGCCTGGATACCCTGTTTTCTAATAATTTGTTGGGCGCGATGGCAATGTTTGGCAAACAGATACGGGTTAGGTGGGCGAAGACCCGCTGCCAGGGTTGCCGGGTTGGTTGTCAGGGTTTCAAAATTGATTACCGACGGCTGAAAATCCCGGCAGAACCAGTCGGCGATTGCTTCCATCAGGGTCACATTTTCAGTAGAGATGCAACAGCGCAGGCAAAGCTCTGTAGGTGATTCGCTCAACAACAGCGCACTCCTCCTCACGTCTTCAAAGCTACCGTGATGTTTGCTTATGGGGCGGTGATAGTCATGCACCTCTTTAAAGCCGTCAAAAGAGAGTACCACGGCATTGAAAAAGTCACCCACGAACCGGGCGTATTCGGGTTCAAAAATACCGTTGGTGCTGACTTCAAAATGGGTTTCAAGATCATATCCGGCAGCAAGGGCGCGGCTGCGGTGAATCACGGTTTCAACCACCTCTCGGGCGACAAACGGCTCACCTCCGAAAAAATGGACTTTCATGAGTGATTGCCCACAATGGCGTATAAAATCCGCATACCAGGTTACCGTGGCATCGGCAATGGTCAGTGGCATGGTGCGGTGCTTACCCCGGCCGGAACCGAAATCACAATACTTGCATGCGGCATTGCAAGCCCGTGTGGGGATAATACCGAGAAACTGCGGGTTGAGCGGTCCATGTGTATCATCAGTCCGATCTGAAGTGTCTTCGGTCAATAAAATGGCCAGATCAGCCAACTCACTGGGAAGCGACCCGAATGAGACATATCCGCAAAGCCATTGCCGGAGAAGATCAAGGGCGCGCGTATTGACCAGTGTCGAAACTTGGAGCAGAGGATTGAAAACAAGAAACGCGTTTTGTACAGGCAGGGCAAACAATTCGGCGCCTTTGCCACGCACCATGCTTTCTGCCATTGCTATTTTGGTGTTCACTCATGACCTCCGGCCGGATGACAGATGGCCGCCTCTGACAGCCGCACAAATAAATTTTTCACCGTCGAAAAAGCCTTGTCCCACCTGATCTGAAAATCTGATTCCAGGCGATTGCAGATTCCGCTGACAGAATGCGAGCCGTCAAAACAGGTAAGAATATACGCCTCGTGGTCACATAGCTTATGAAATCGCCTGAATTCCCCGTTTTTCACATCCCAGGCTGATAACCAACCGTCAGCGATTTTGGAAGGCCTGCCGGTGTTGAAAACGGGAACCATGTCCCCAAGAATATCATCTGGCACGGTTTCCAGCTCATCCAGCCTGAATTGAGGCGTGCCGCTTAGTTCTTCTGCCATTGCGATGGTTTCAGTGACAAGCGATTTTAAAAAGTATCTTCGTTTATGGTCAAACATACGGATTCGCCATTGTTCTATAGACTTTCAGATAATTACCCGATTTTAAGAAATGGCACAAGGCCAGAGGGAGGAGGTTGTATTAATACGCCGACGACCGATAACGCTGTGACATTATTTATCTGAAAGTATATATAACGATTTATGATATTGGCACAATCTAATTAATTGGGGTGCCAATAATGCCCGCCGCCCGTTGAGACCGTATCACAGGTGCAGACGGTGTTGCAGGAACAGGTTGTGCCTGACATCCTTCGATTGTGTCCTTTTGGCATCGCCCTTCCAATCGATGAATGCGCGACACACCCACAGACGGTATCGCAGGTGCAAATTTTGTCGCAAATGCAGACGGTTCCGGACATTTTGCGCGTACGTTCCTTATAACTCTTACGTCCCTTACGAGCTGTGCGATCTTTAAAAAGTGTATTTCCTTTAGTCGGAGGTGCGGCCGAGCCAACCTTTATCGTGTCGCAAACACACACGGCACCGGCCGGAAGCGGGCTGCCGGCCGGTAATGCAACCGTATCGCAAATGCACACTGTTTCAGTGCCCCGGAACGATAATGCGCCAGACACACAGTTACAGATGCAAACGGCGTTGGGCGGTATTGGGGAGCCACAGGGCAGCGTATAAGATTTGAGCCCCATTTGACGGCATTGTTTTATTGCGGTGCCGGATGTAGTTACTTTCTCGTCAAAAACACATCCGATCACCTCCCCTTCGGGCAGGCTCCACAATTTTATGGTCTTACATGCACTTCCGGATGCCAACACTTTCCCATCAGCACTGATCGCCACGCAATAGACCCAGTTGGAATGGCCTTTCAATGTTTTCAGCATCTTCCCATCCGGCAGGCGCCACAGTCTGACAGTCCGATCTCTGCTACCGGAGGCCAGTAAGGTCCCATCAGGACTGAATGCTACAGAATAAACCCAGCCCGAATGGCCTTTCAAGGTTTTCAGCAAGGTTCCCCCGGGCAGACTCCACAGTTTGACAGTCCGATCCTCACTCCCTGAGGCCAGCAATTTTCCGTCAGCACTGATCGCCACTGAATAGACCGGGTTCGAATGCCTAGCCAATGTTTTCAATAGTTTACCATCCGGCAGGCTCCACAGTTTGATGTTGCCATCCTCACTTCCCGATGCCAGCATACTCCCGTCAGGACTGATCGCTATGGCTTGGAAAACACCCGAAGGGTCATTCAAAGTTATTAGCGGTTTACCCCCGGGAAGGTGCCACACTCTGATCGTTTTATCCACACTTCCGGAGACAAGCCATTTCCCGTCGGTACTGATCGCCAGGGATTCGACCCAGTGAGAGTGATCGTTCAATGTTTTCAGCGGTTTTCCATCCGGCAGGCGCCACAGCCTGATGGTCTTATCCCTGCTGCCCGAGGCCAGAAATTTCCCGTCAGGACTGATGGCCAGGGATTTAACCGTGCGGCTATGGCCTTTCAGGGTTTGCAGCAGTTTCCCTTCGGGCAGGCTCCATAGCCGGATGGTCTGATCACCACTTCCGGATGCAAGCAATTTCCCGTCAGGACTGATCGCCACGGATTCAACCGAACTAGAATGGGCATACCCACACCCAATCCCTTTTTCTTCAGCCTGAAGTATTTCCGGACGGGACAGTCCGCCAACCAGCAAGGTGGCTGCCGTAGCGCCAAGAAAAGAACGCCGGTTCAGCGTCATACCGCTTTGGCCTTTTTTTACGCTGTAGATTTCCGGCAGTTCGTCAGCTTGCGACTGTAAATTTGGATGGTCTTTCGTTTTTGTCCTTTCTCCCATTTGTCATTTCCTTTTATCTGATTTATTTCCCATAACTTTAGTTCAGGCACCGATGTAGCGATTGTTAAAGATGCGCACACAGCCGGGGCATCCTTCATATCAGGCTAAAAGTGGTTTACACTTCTAAAGGAGTGCAGCAATTGATGAACTGCTAATGAACACGAATAGACACGAATGATTTATTGTTATTAGTGTTCATTCGTGGTTCGCACTTCTTTATGACTACTTAATTGTTAACCGACAAATGAAGGGTGCCACAGCCAGTCTGAAAACAATTGGTTTTCCCAAAGGAAAGAGTGGAAGAGGGGTTTTGTTTTCCCTGTGAAATCGGTCGAGGGAGCGTAAAGCTTGGCCTGCCTTTTACTGATGCGCACATGACTGGCACCGACACTTTGAAAGGTGCTGCCAAACGAGTTGCGATTGAGCTGCTCGAACAATTCGGTCCCCAAATTTTACGATGATGTATTCCTTCTTTTTTAATGAAGGCTTCCAGAATACCAAAACGTTTTTGAATCTCGTAACGACCCGCAGCAGACCTTGCCTATAACTCCGCCTCAACGTGTTGCACTAACGCTAAAGCATTCTCGACCACTTTTCCTTTAAATCGAATCTTTAAAGCCGCTTTTAACATATCCGTACTGATCACTGTATTCCTAAGAGCTAGCAGCGCTAATGCGGCCAACGCCCAATCGTGCGATTTGATTTTTTTGGCCTTGAAATCGGTTTCGATGATTTTTCCGGCGCTCGACGGAATCTCAACATCTTTATTTTTAATGATAAGGGTTTCCGGTGGAAGATGTCCGAACATGGCGCGCCGGCAGTTGACGCCCTCTTGCGCCAAAGCGATAATTACGCAGGGTGTTTCGATTCCGGTGTAACCGATCTTTTCTTCCGATATGATCAGTTCGCTGACCGAATGGCCTCGCAATACCGTGATCGGGTAATCATTCTTTTGGGAAGCATGCTGTCCGGCGGTAATTCCGGCTAAACACAGAATTTCACCGGCTGTGATAATACGCTGTCCGGCACTCCCCAGGATCACGACTTCCTGACGACCTGCACCCGCGTAAGGCGGTTCAAATTGCGTTTCAATGTGAACCGGAGACGCGGCGGGTTTTAATTGAGATGCGGCTTCACGATAATGCCGGCCATATTCTTTACGGGTGTTAAGTGTGGAATAACTCGCTAACAATGGCATTTCCTCTAAAGATGTATTGATCATTTTCGGAGTGAGCTTGTTTTGTTTCAAATACCTCCCGGGGCAGACACCCTGAATATCAATAGCGGCAAAACCGTCAAAACGGACTGCGGCTTCAATTTGATCTGGCAACGTTTTCGAGTACGCAGATGCGCGTGCGACATAAGCGGCGCCAGCCGTACCCATAACCTGGCAGGCGTCAATCGGTTTTTCCAGCCGATTCAGAAAGCCGGAGCCGACCTGGACGTCTTCCGGCGTGGTTGCCGAACATTGCCCGCCGGTCATCCCATAGTTAAAATTGTTCAGCACCAGCAGCGTTAAGTCAAGGTTGCGGCGGCATGTGCTAAGGAGATGCGCGCCGCCGATGCCCAACCCGCCGTCGCCCATGGTAACAACCACATGAAGGTCGGGACGGGCCATCTTAATACCGGATGCGTATGTCAGGGCGCGGCCATGTAAACCGTGGAAAGCGTGGGTGTTAAAAAAGGTGTCGAACAGTCCTGAACATCCGATATCCGAAACAATAACAATTTGTTCACCGAAAAGCCCCATGTTTTGAAAGGTCATATCCAGCGCATTGACAACCTGGGTGTGCGAGCAACCCGGACAAAAAACCGGCGGCCGCTTGGTATTTAACAAACTAGGCATTTATAAGCACCTCCCTTATCTGGGCCGGTGTAATCAAATCACCGTTCATGCGTCCTAAAAATTTTACTGGTTTGTTTCCTGACAGACGCTTGATTTCGCGCACATATTGCCCCATGTTCATCTCCAGCACCACAATTTTTTTAAAAGGAGCGGATTTCGTTTTTATCAGCTCGGCCAGTACCGGCCAAAGTGTTTTGAGAACTAAAAGTGATACCGGATGTCCCTTTTGGCAGAGCGTGTTTACAGCAACCAGGGCCGCTCGGGCGGTGACGCCATACGTGATAATCAGCGTATCAGCGCCCGGTGCCATGAATTCTTCGTAAAACGTAAACCGGTCGATGCCGCTCATTATTTTCGTATTGAGCCGCTCCCGGCAGGCGGCAATCTGTTCGGAATCCGTGGTGATGTATCCGTCCGGCCCGTGGGTGGAAGAGGTTTGACGCACAAGATGTTCGGCGGAGCCAATAGGTTGAAATCCCGGTGTCAGACAGTCAGAGGATGCGGCGAAGGGCCGAAACGGTTTGTCGTTCGCTGCGTATTTGCGATTTGTTATCTTGGGGGGCGTAAGGCTCGACAAGTCAACCGTTTCACGAGTCATAGAGACTTCCTTGTTCGCAGCAATAAACACCGGACATCGAAATTCTTCGGCCAGGTTAAAGGCGTGCATGGTCA
>JAOZRC010000255.1:1654-7457 GCA_029940345.1 Desulfobacterales bacterium | reverse complement strand
CACTCCGGGTAAAAGCGGTTAGTTTTTCACCAGTCGTAGGGTGGGTATCGCCGGAAACCGAGCGTGGAAACAACCCTGATCTTTGTCGGCGATGCCCACCGATTCGCATAAAATGGTGGGCAACGTTTGTGGTTAAAAAAATGTCCCAAGCCATGCTTTGGTATCAGCAATAAACAAGGTCAGCGGAAGAACGTTGCCCACCCTACATTTTGAAAAAATCCGGTTTCTAAGTTCCGATTCAGTTTTTCACCATAATCTTTTTTCTGATACCGACCATTCCCGCAAGACCGATGCACAAAAGCACCATAGTTCCTGGTTCAGGAACAGCGGGAGCGCCGTTGACAGTCAGCGTGCTGGATAAATAGATGCTCGCTTTGCTATGCTTATCGGTATGGAAAAGATAAAATCCGGTTTCGGGCGCGATGTGTGATAGCGTCAGGCCAATCACGGCCTTCTGACCTGCGTCCAGGGAAAAATCCCATCCCATGGCCATCGAGACATCGTCCAGGATTCCGGAAACGCCATTGTTATTATCCAAAGCTCCAGCCAATACATTATCGTATATATCACCGAAAACATACCCCGGTTCGTCGATTTCCCATGACTGCCCGGTCTCTGGAGAACCGCTGACACCGCCGTATTCATTAAAGAACGTGTTGATATCAGCATCAATCTGATGATCGAACCAAGCCAGAAAAGAATGATCGCCCGCCTCATCGGTAGTCCAGGACAACGTGCCGAGACCATCCGTTAATTCACCAGTGACCGGCATGGCATCGCCCAAATATTTTTCAGACATGGTTCCGTCAATATTAAAGGCCCAGTCAACAAGTTCAAACTGCAATGCCGATGCACCCGATGTGCTGAAAATAAAACAAATCAAGCCGAAAAATAAAATCTTCATTTTTTTCATGTTCATACCTCCGTGTATTCGTTAATAATTCAAAATTTACATAATTTTATTACCATTGTTTGCTGCCAGATCACCTCCTTCCCTCGCAGAATTTGGCATAGAACTACAGGGAAACAGGATAAGAAAAGAAAAATGATCATTCCCATTCTTATCTGTTGTCCTTGTATTTCGCTATCGACTTCTAAAGGCTTGTCTCAACTCAGCCTCCTCCTGCAAAATATAAATCAATTCCTCCATTCCAACTTGGTCATTACCATTTAAGCTGTATTTCGCAAATTTGAAATTGCTTGATTGTTCGGAAATTCTATTTAAATCGCGACAGATAAGATAATTGCAAAATGGACAATTGATTGTGGTTAAATTATCCATATTTTAAATTCAATAACCTATATCATTAAATGTGCGTAATAAATACACTCTAACCGTATATTGTCGTAATTTACATTGACATTGGAAATGTTTTAACTTCTGTCATTCCATACTTATAAAAACTCTGAACAATATTCAGAATGATATGGAAGACAATTTTTATTGATTAAAAATTGTCTTCCCGACTAAATGTAAGCGCATATGATAAATTTAATGCGTTCATCATGATGGTTTTGTAAAAAGTCAAAATTATTTTTCAAACAAAACTGGTAACGGGTCAATCTGACCGCCGCTGGCATTAGAATATCCATTATTCCAAATCATATACTCTTTTTTCCACATTTCAAAGTGCAAGTGTTCTTTATATGCGTCACTGCATGAAGCTGTGTTCCTTATCTTACCAATGACTTGTCCTTTTGTAACCTCATCATTTACATTGATATCAAAGTCATTTTCAAGATGGCCATACAGGCTTGTATAAACATCATCATGTCCATCACCGTCTTCATCCGGCAGTGTATGCTTAATCCAAACCATTCTACCGAGCTGACAAGTTTGATATTCTATCTTGATAACTTTTCCATTTGCGACAGCACGGACTTGTCGGCTGGTATCATTTGTAGCTATATCAACACCGTCGTGACCATTATACGTCATTTCTCCATCTTCATGCACTCCATCTAAATTTGCTTTGTGCTTGAATGCGTTATAATATCGAACTTGTTTATTAAATGGCGGCGAAAAATATTTATCGTTTTTCTTTACTAATTTGATCCATGTATTGTTTACTTCATTCATCGTTTCAATTCTGATATAGTTAAAGTAATTAGAGGAATAATCATTAGGATCTGCGTAAAACATTATAGCTGATTTGGATGGAAAAGCATTATCAGCTCCGTTGTTATTGCAATGATAAGCAATCTCTCCGTTACTACAACTTGGATAACCCACCGATTCAGCTTGAAAACCAGAACCGCTAAATAATGCGCCTTTACTCTTAATATGATGATAATAATCATTTGAGTTAACTATAAAGCTATAATGAGAACCGGGTTCAACCTCGAATTTGAAGTAATTAACTCCTTTTTTCAGATTGACTTTTTTTGCACCGATACAGATTAATTGAGTCTTGTTCATTTCTTCCTCTTCATTTTTAATAATTTCGGTGAATTCCAAATAAAGCATATCATTTTCTTGAGTAAAAATTGGTTTTAAACCACTTGTATCAACTGGCTTCCAATCATATTCGCCATCCTTAGCGGCAAATAATAAGATATGAACACCGCAGGCGTATGAGGGTTCGTTGATGATGTACCAATTGCTTGTGCCTTTCAGATTGAAAAAATACCATTTGATAGGTACAGTCTGCCCCTGAATCCACTTCCTCCAGTTATGAATTCTGGCATCTTCAGCATATTCATTCCAACCAACATCAAAGTAAACATCAGATGAATCCGTATCTAAGCTATCTTCTATGATTATTTCATAGTTATCAAAATTAAAAGCAGCTATGTCCCTTCCAACCGTCCCCCAACCGTTTTTATTGTTTTTTATGGGCGTCAAAGCATATACATCTCCAGTCCAATAATTATTAGGCAGTATACTTGATATATACCACTTACGCCATTTATCTTGTATATGTTCGGCGTCAAAACAATCATAGCCGTCTATACAGTCAGTGTAGTAGGCCCAGGAAAGTTGATGAGTGCCAGATTTTATCATTTCTCGCACTTCCTCTTCCGTTAAAGCAAATGTGATAGTTACTTGTGAAAAAAAGATAGCCAAAATACCAAGTATCGTAATATATTTCTTCATTTTTACCTCCATTTATTCGATAGTTAAATAATAAATCAGTGACTTGTGAGTACGTTTTAAAGTCTTGTTCAGTAATGATAAAAAACTCTAGCTGTTATTTTTAAAATCACCTCCTCCATTTAGAAATAACATATCAAATTAATAAATTATCTTAATAATTCCATAACGAAACTAAGGTTCGCTGAAATATTTTTTATTTTGAAACATTAGGCAACTTTTCAATCGGCGTGATTTCTTGATCATCATTTTCGTATTCATCAAGGGACGGAATTTCGTCTTCAATTACTATGGCAGGCAGCGTAATTTCTGAAGCCAGGGTTTCCTGATTATCGTTTTCATTTTTTGTAATATCAGGCATTTTCATGCCGTCTCCTATTGAGGGCAAACCTAAGCCTGAATTCGGCGCGCCTTCCTGATTGTTGTTCTCATCTTTTTGTTTTTCAGTATCCGGCATTTCCTCTTCAATTATTGTTGCAGGCAGAGTTTCTACCGAGGTTATCATGCTTACCAGATTTTCGTTTTCTGCAATAATCGGTAGCATATTTGATAGTGACGGTAATCCGGAATCACCAATTGTTTCTGTTTTTGAAATAATTTCAGCGTTGTCAGTCGGATATTTCGGATCAGCGCTGTTTATTTTCACATTTGATCCCGATGATTGTGAATCGTATGCAATCTCAGGCAGATTAACAATTTTGGATGCACTTGTAACATTGCCGCTTGAGGATTGAGAATGGTTGGTATAGGTGCTTTTTAAATTTTTTGAGGAGTTTCTATCAGTTATGCTATCCGGTACAAATGAAGATGGATTGATATGTCGCGACGATTTCAAACGCCGTCCCGGTTGTTTAAAAGTGGAATGCTTTACATTTTTGAATCTTCTCTGACTCTTGTTCATACTTTGTTTGAAAGAAGAGATTGCACGTTTACTGGGAAAGCCTGTTTTTGCGGATTTGTTTAAAGAGCCTGGCCCGCCAGCCTTTTTTATCCCCATCTTTTTTTCCTGCGTACCTCCAACAATCCAAATCTCAACCTGATTTAGTCGATTGTTTTTATACAACCAAGTGAAAGCGCAATTATCCTTTTCGAAAATATCCTGAATAATTTTATCCAGGTTTTTATTGTAATAGGATTTATGCAACATTTTTTTTGCCATAGTCTTTTCAATCAATTCCTCATTCGCCTTAAATGTAACCCCGGCCTTTTGGCTAATTTGAGCTAGCGCCTCTTTAACGGAAACATCCTGAAATTCAAAAGACCACTTCGAATCAACGGCTTTTGACGCCCAAGCATCAACACCGTTCAGGCCAAATAAAAACAGCGTTAGAGCGCCTACCATCATCATCTTTATTTTATACATAATTCCTCCTAATACCTTGATCTGAATAAAACCTTGCCGCTTTCGGCTAACATAATTTTTAAGTTTTGACAGACTTGAGGCTCGGATATAGCGTTTGAGCACATGGCGGACATAAGCTATGGGTAAAGCGGGCCTCGGTGTATTTTTCCAAAAAGGCTTCCGGCACCATCCAGTCACGTTGTTGTATCCCGTTGGTTTCACGAATATTTTTGCAATTAGAGCATATTGAAATAAGACCGTTCAGTGCTGATGATTTTTTTGATAGAGTCATCAATTTCTGATTATTTTGCATCAATTCATTGTTCTCCGCTTTCAACATTTTGTTTTCCAAAAGGATTTCTTTTATAAATCGTTTCAATTCGGTTACTGTTTGCAGGTCTGTATCAGTTTTTTTCATGGTATTCCTTTATAATGCTACGGTTGTTGTCAATCCCCAAACGAACGCACCGCTTCTTCCGGTGTATTGAAAATTTCGACAATCCGATGAATTCGTAAAAGTTCAAACAATGTCAGAACGGTTTTGCGCACCCGGCATAATTTCAGATCGCCGCCGGAATTGGTAAGTGTTTTGAGATAGGAGAGCAAGATGCCGCAGCCGGAACTGTCAAAAAATTTGACATGGCTCATGTCAAACACCAGTTTATTACTTCTTTGCAAAACAGATAAAACAGACGGATTCATAAGCTTTGTTTTATAAAAATCGTTGTTTAATGCCACGATGGAAACATCGCCAATATTTTGAATGCTTATTTTCATGTCAGATTCCTCTTTTTAATTAATTATCCCTCTTTTATGTCAGTTGCTATATTTACTTAACCGAAGCTGAAGAGAAAAAGGTAACAAAAAAAATAAATTATTTTGCAGATGACACGGCTTAATCAACAGAAAAAGGGAATCCCAAGGAATATTTAGGCGTTGAGGTTTATGGCAAAGATACATGAATAGCGGGATGAGGGAATTTTATAGGTGTAATTTCATTTGCATTAAATCATTTATAACGCTATAAGTTGAAGATGACTGAATTATTGCCCCTAAACTTGATCTGGTGTTTAAATCACTCTCTTCGCAAGATAAGCAAAATCCAGACAATAGCATGGCCGAATGGCTGCATTTTTTCAATCATGCTCACACAGAAGGGGATAAGAATATGCGAACCCATTATGCGAATAAAAATATTATCAGGGCGTTTGATATTCTTGAAAGGCTCAGCACAGATGAAGAAATCCGCTTGCTGGCCGAACAAAGGGAGAGGGCGCTAAAGGATGAAGCTTCCATGCTGGGTGCCGCCCGCAGACAAGGCGAAAAAATCGGTTTGCAAAAAGGCGAGCGATACAAGGCGAGCGATA
>JAOZRC010000255.1:0-1554 GCA_029940345.1 Desulfobacterales bacterium | reverse complement strand
AAGGCGAGCGATACAAGGCGAGCGATACAGCCGGAAAGCTTCTTAAGGTCGGTGTTTTATCTGTCGAACAAATTGCGGATGCGACCGGATTGAGCCTTGATCACGTTAAAGCCTTGCAAAAATGATTAGGATTAAAAATTAGATAGGTACCTGGACAAAAGTTTTTTTACCGAAGATCTTCGAGGTCTTGGAAACCTCGAAGGTCTAATATTCGAAAACTACATGGAAACCGGATAAGAAAAGAAAAATGCTCATTCCCATTCTTATCCGTTTTCTTTGTAGTTTTTCTACATTATCCATTCTAACTGAATCCTTGTAGATAGCAGCATACAGATCTACACGGATTAAGTTTAGAAAGGATTTTTACAGCAGTCGGTAAAAGGAACTGAAGCAGGTTGGATTTCGTTGTTCATTAAAATAACCGCAGGCGTCGTCATTTATTTCCAAAATCTTGAAATCACATTATAATACCGTACTTAAGCCTATATTTAACTGCAAATTCAGACCTGATGCTATTTTATGCAAAGTTGACAGCTTGACATCCCCGGCATTGTTTTCAAGCCGGGAGATAAGAGGCGGTTTTATCCGAATCCGTTCGGCTAATTGCTTCTGCGTCAGCCCTGCCTGCTGTCTTGCCTCTCTTATCATAATTCCTATTTTGAAATCATGATAGCCTTGTTCATAGTTTTCGGCAAAAACTTTGTCCAGCGTCTTCCGTTTTTCAATATATTGTTTCAGATCACTCATTTCCGAATCTCCTCAGATGGTCTTTTTTTCTCATTTCAGCAGTGCCAATATCCTTTTTGGGAGTTTTCCGGCTTTTTTTTTGAAATCCGTGAACAAGAAACAGAATACTTACTTCGTTTATGAAACCCAGAATCCTGTATTCATTGTTATCACATTTTGCTTTCACTTCCCAAATATCATCAGTGTGCTTTAATTTTTCAAAATATTTACTGTGAATATTGCCCTGACGTTCTTCGATAAATTGCATGACCCATGTCATTTTCTGAGCCGCCTTTGGATTCAGACTGTCCAGAAAATTTTCAGCAGGTTTGTTACCACTTTCAGTTTTATAAAAATTTATTTCATTTACTTTCACCATGATGAAAAATAACATGCGGGTTGACTTTTAGCAACATTTACTTTTTTCAGGTTAGGGCATTCTTCATATAAAGCTAAAAGTGGTTCACACTTTTTTTTATGTTCTTAATGCGCAAAATTTTTCGACCTGTGTAATTGATTCAGAGTCCCATCGGGACGGCATGTTTGTAGCAAAATAATTAACAAATTATAATTGATAACGAAATCTTTGACGACTTTTTACAAACATGCCGCCCCGATGGGGCTCTGAAATTGAAACTGAGATCAATTTACTACAAATATACCGCTCCTACGGAGCTTTTAAGGAATATTTTATTTCAATTGCACAGGTTGAAATTTTTCGTATCCAGCCTGTAACGGGTACAGGCATCAGTACGAAAAATTCAGCACACCCCTGCATTCAAAAAAGTGTAAACTGGTAAATGAAGGATGCCAGCATTCTCATTCTTA
>JAOZRC010000254.1 GCA_029940345.1 Desulfobacterales bacterium | reverse complement strand
CAGAAAGAGGCTTACTCGATATCCACGCATGGTTAGAAGAAATAGTGACCTGAACACCCGTTTTTTTTATCAATCTCCAGCCATTCTTCTTTACATGTTACAACATGTAAAACTATTTTCTTTTTATCGGAATCATAGTAATAATCAATATCATTCACCCATTGAAATCGTTGTTTCCGATTGCCCCATTTCTTTATATGGCAATTTTTAGGAAGCAATTTTTTAAGACCTTCATATTCATCCCTGACACTTTTCAAAGATTTATTTTGAAGGACTATCATGAATTGCCAATGATTTCTCTGACAAAGTTCCATAATCGGCCCGTTAGGATAAAGACCGTCTATTAAAACCATAATCTTTAATTTACCGAACTCTTTTTTTAATCGTTTAGCCAGACGTTTGAATGCTTTGAGTTCGCAGTCCTGTTTATCGTGAGAAATATCACCTTCCGCATAATTCAGGAATTCACTCATTAAAGGAATGACCAAACCGTTTTGAAATGCAAGGCTTGCTTCCAAAACATAAACAAAATACTGCATTTTAGGTTCCTTCCCTTTTTCTTCCTTCGCTTCCTTTCTCTTTTTACTTTTAACTTTACGCTCTGAACATTCTTCGCTCCATATATAATCACGTACTATTTTCTGCGTTCCGTCAATAGCTATAGGATAACAACGGTTAATCAGATAGCGGCGGAACTTTTTGTTGCGAATCATTCGCCGAATCAGTTCGATATGGGCACTCTCGATCTGACAGATGTCTATTCTTGCCAACAACCGCATAAGAGTGTCATTATGGGGTATGCTTTCTAACTCAGGAAACAGAAGCATAAGGTTTTCCATAAAAATCGGACGCGTCATTGTCCGATTGGCTTCACGTCGGGAAGCCATCTGATATATAAAGGTTAAGATGCCATAAATCATGATTACAGTCAGTTTGTGCTTAGACTTTTCGGGGTTGCGGGGATCGGGAATTTTTCTTAAGCGGTTAAGAAGGATGGGCAACTGGCTACGCATGATTCCGATCTGGTTGATAGCAGCCTCTGTACGGGCTTCCGTTTCCTCTTCGACAGACTCGTACTTGCATTTACAATTAATGCGAATTAAGGGTTGAATTCGACTGTTTGAATTCAAGGGGTTACAAGCCTGTTTCAGTCAATGCTCTGATGCAAACCGCCGTAACCCATTGTTTTTATTACATCTGAAATTTTCAACCCTTAATTGGCATAATTAGTTATCGTGACGTGTTTCGGGGCAATAAAACCGTTAGCTATCTGCTGTTGTCGTAATATTTTTTTAGCCTTTTTATTGATTTTTCTTTGTGCCAATTGCTTTGCTCTGTTCGGATGGCAACTTTTTTTACTCACGATTTTTCCTCACTTAAAAATAGTTAAAGCATATCTTATGTTCCTCCTAAAGCTATTAGCATGAAGTTTTTGCGCTGTCAAGTCCTTTGCGACAATTATTTTTAATTATTGCTGCCAACTATTATATTTGCTATCTTGAATAAACGTGCGTCAGCACTGACTTATTTGCGGACAACTCAGGTCAGAGCGCCCATATCCGGTTCAATCCCTGATGCTTTGAGCTGTGCCATTAATTTCTGAGTCTGTTCACGTTCCTTTTCGAGTTGCAGGAGGGCTGTCTCTTTCTGCTGTTTTTCCTTTTCAGCGCGCTGTTTTTCCTTCTCAGCGCGTTGTTTTTCCTCATCCCATAACATAAGCGCTTCAGTGTAAGAAGGAACCGGGGCATCGGTTTGGGGATAGAGAAGTCGGAGTATCTCCTCTTCAGGCACTAAGTTCAGAACCAATTCCTCGCTGTGCAAACGGCCTTGGCTGTCAGGAAGAATCGGAATATATTTTTTATTCGCCAACCGGAAGCCTGTCAGGCCTTCTTCCAGGAACTCCCGTAACGGATCGAACAGATAATATTCGTGGACACCGAGAGCGGCATACAAATTATTTTTAGTGACCAAATCATCCAGCATGGTTGAACGTGAACTGATTTCAAAGATCACGCAGGGGCCGGCTTTTTCCTCCCATAGCTTAAATGAGCGCCGTTCATAATCATCAGGCACCCCTTTGATCACCATGACATCAGGCGCTTTACATGCCTTGGGATTGCCTTTCTCGTAATACATGAACATATCCGCTGTTATATAAACATCCGATTTGTCTAAATAAAATTGCCTCAACGCACCATACAGGTGCATGGACGCTCTCACATGACTGCCTGTTTCGCCCATAGGTTCACCATCCGATTCAGGGTATACGATCAGAGATTCATCAATGTCCTCAGAATGCAATTTTGCTTGGGAAGGATAAATTGGCTTATACATTTCGGCAGTGACTTGTCGAACACTTATTCCCATAATAATAGCCTTGATAGTTTAATGATTAGAACGGATCAGAGGGATGGCCGGTTATCGGCTAAAACAGGAGTGCAAGCTTTAGAGCCTGTTTGAAAAGTCTTAAATCGGCTGCAAAAGCGAGAGAGCGGTTCTGATTTCCACAAATTTCATGGCAATAGGCCGGCTATTCCCTTAAAATTTGCGAAAATCAGCCCTCGCTCTCACATTTTTTCGCTTCGATCACGACTTTCCAAACAGGCTCTTAGCTAGCCAGTTGCGACGTTCGGCAACGCAAACTGAAGTTTGCACTCCGCTATTTTAAGCGGAACGACTTTCCGCTTTCCAATTAATCATCCTCTTTATTCATCTCTGCCAGAAGTTTTTCCGCTATTTGGGCAGGGACTTCTTCGTAGCGGGAAAATTCCATGGTGAAGATACCGCGGCCGCCGGTCATGGAGTTTAAATCCGGTGCGTAGGTTAAGAATTCGGACATGGGCACCTGGGCGTTGATGATCTGGTTCTTGCCCTTGGTGTCCACGCCTAAAACACGTCCGCGACGACTGTTCATATCGCCCATGATATCGCCCATGCATTCATCCGGTGTTGTTACGGTGACATCCATTATGGGTTCCAGTAGCACGGGATTGGCTTCGGCAACCGCCTTTTTGAAAGCCAACGAACCGGCGATCTTGAAAGCCATTTCGGAAGAGTCCACCGAATGATAGGTGCCGTCATCCAGGATAGCTCTGAAATCGACGCAGGGGAATCCGGCCAGAACGCCTTTTACAGAAGCTTCCACGATCCCTTTTTCAACGGCGGGGATGTAAGTTTTGGGAATAGAGCCGCCCACAACAGAGTTGACAAATTCAAACCCCTTGCCGCTTGGCAACGGTTCCATTTGAACCCAGCAATCACCGTATTGGCCGTGCCCGCCGGATTGTTTTTTATGTTTCCCTTGAACGCGTACCTTTTTTTTAATCGTTTCACGATAGGGCACTTTGGGGGTGTTTAAGATCACTTCAACACCATATTTGCGTTTTAATTTTTCGATAGTGGCTTCAATATGAACCTGTCCGCGACCGGATAGCAATATCTCTTTGGTCTCCGCATTACGATCCAATTTCAGGGCGACATCTTCTTCCAAAAGCTTGTTCAGGGAACCGAAAAGCTTATCTTCATCCCCTTTGGACTTGGGCATTAACGCAAAAGAGATCAGTGAAGGCAGGGGTTTGGCCGGTTCATACCGGATCGGATTGTCTTCATCACAAAGTGAATCGCCGGTGGCCGTTTCTTTGAGCTTGGCAACGGCGACAATCGCACCCGGACCGGCTCCTTCGATCGGTTGCTGCTCTTTGCCGGCAATGCGCAATAACTGGTTGTAACGTTCTTTGGCATCTTTTCCAGGGTTATAGATATTGCCGTCACCACCCAATGTGCCGGACACAATTCGGAAAATGGAAAGCCGGCCGGCATACGGGTCAGCAATGGTTTTAAAAACAAATGCGGAAAAGGGCGCATCCGGATCGGGCAGACGTTCAACTTGTGTTTCACCATCCGCGGCCAGACCGGTCCAAACGCCGCGCTCTGCCGGAGAAGGCATGTAATTCACGATGCAGTCCTGAATCGGGTCGATACCTATATTATGGGTCGCGCTACAGCATAATGCGGGTGTAAAGGCACGTTCTAAAACACCTTTTTTTAAGGCGGCCTTGAGTTCGTCATCATCCAGGGTTTCTTCCTCAAAATAGCGTTCCAGCAGGCCATCATCCGTTTCGGCGATATTTTCCACCAGCACTTCCCGTTCAGCTTCAACGTCATCAATCATATCCGCCGGTATGTCAATTGCGTCTGCTTTACCATCTTTATAAACGAACGCCTTGCGTGTGATCAAATCAACAACACCTTTGAAATCGGCCTCAACGCCAATGGGCAACTGGAGCAAAAGCGGCTTGGTTTCAAGACATTGGGCGGCATCATCCACGGCGCGTTTGAAATCGGCGCGTTCGCGGTCTAATTTGTTAATCAGAATCAGACCGGGTAATTGGTATGATTGTGCCAGTTCCCAGGCCTGTTCAGTCTGAACCTTAACACCGTCCACGGCGTCAATTACGACAACGATGCCATCCGCCGCCTGGATACTGTTATTGGTGTCTGAAAAAAAATTGGAATCACCCGGCGTATCAATGAGACTCAACGTATGTTTATCCCTTGTGTATTGATGGAAGGCGCTGTTGATACTGTTGTTGCGTTTCAGCTCTTCCGCTTCAAAATCCATTACGGTGTTGCCGTCTTCCACCCGTCCCAGCCTGTTGGTCACACCGGCATTGAACAGCAGTACTTCCACCAAGGATGTTTTTCCTGAACCACCATGGCCCACTAATGCAATATTTCTCAATTTTTCAACCGTTTGACTCATTTAAACTCCTCTCTTCATTATATTTCAATATCTCTCAGCCAGTTTGTTAAATCTAAAATTCAATTATTATTATCTGTTTTACACTAAAAATCAAGTACAAATCACACTTCGGCCCCCAAACTCATCAATATCAGAAATTCCTTATTTCCTTTGGGCCCTTGTATGGGAGATGGGAGGACGGGTTGACACTTAAGGTTATACTGTTGGAAATATTCAGCTAATTCATCAATGATAGTTGCGTGAAGAGCGGTGTCTCTGACAACGCCGCCTTTGCCGACCTTTTTCTTGCCCACTTCGAATTGCGGTTTGATCAACGCGATAATGCGTGTGTCCGCCTGTATAAATTTTAGTACGGCAGGAATAACGATTTTAAGGGAGATAAAAGACACATCCACTGTGATCAGGTCTATAGGGTCGGGGACTGATTCGGCTGGCATGTAACGGATATTGGTGCGTTCGATCACCACAACACGTTTATCCTGGCGCAATTGCCAGGCCAATTGGCCGTAGCCCACATCCACGGCATACACGCGTTTGGCACCGTGTTTGAGCAAACAGTCGGTAAAGCCGCCGGTGGAAGCGCCGACATCCAGACAAACCATATCTTTGACATTCAGATGATATTCATGCAAGGCTTTTTCAAGTTTGAGACCGCCCCGACTGACATACGGAATGTCACCGGCTTTCAGGCGGATGGCGGTGTCATCGGCAAAGGCCAAACCGGGTTTGGTGACCGGCAAATCATTTACCAACACTTTGCCGGCCATGATCATGGCGCGGGCGCGCTGGCGGCTTTGCACCAGACCCAGATTCACCATAAGCAGATCCAGGCGGACTTTTACAGGTTTTGTATGACCGGCACTCCTTTTTCCGGAAGAAGGCTCAACAGGCATTCGCTTGTTGGACCCGACTATTGAAGTGACTGTCATGATTCGTTGTCGTCAGGAACGAAAGGGGTCGCAGTTAAAACGCCGGCTTGATTTTCCATCAACAGGGTAATTTTTTTTTCAGTTTCATCTAATTTGGCAGCGCAAAATTGGGATAATTGGGTTCCTTTTTGAAATTGCTTTAAGGCTTCTTCCAGCGTGGGTTCGCCAGTTTCAAGTTGGCTGACAATCTGTTCCAATTGCTGCAATGCGCTTTCAAAGGTCTTTTTTTTCGGCATTTTTAATTTTCCTTTCAATACGGCATGTTAAGTTCCCTTTGGCAATCATTATGTCAATGTTGTCATCAATAGCGACCTCATCCGGGTCGGTGATGACACGGCCATTCGCAACAGTGCGGGCGATGCTATAGCCGCGCTCCAGGATTGCAATGGGGTTTAAGGCGTTCAAATGGGTGGTGGTCTCTTGTAATCGATGTTGTTTGAATCTAATATGACTATCAAAATATAGTAGTAAGTTATCAGTTAATTGTTTAAGTGTTACTTTAAGTATTGAAATCCGTTTTCCGGGATGATTCACATGCAGTTTTTCGAGTGTTCCAAGCAATCGCTCTCTCCGCTGTCGAATATGGATGGCGCTGTAGCGCGTCATTCGCTGGGTCAGGTCATCGGTTTTCAAGCGAAAATCCTGGATTTTGGTGCGAGGGCTTACCAGGCGTCTGCAAACCATATATAGGCGTTCCCGGCGCGATTTTACCTGGCGTTGAACAGAGGCTGTGAGTGCGTTGTTAAGTTCGGCTATCCGCTGTAAGAGTTCGGCCTTGACAGGTGTGACCAGTTCGGCGGCGGCGGACGGTGTGGGCGCACGCAGATCCGCTGTGAAATCGGAAATAGTGAAATCAGTTTCATGGCCGATGGCGGAAACGATGGGAATCGGGCAATTATAAATCGCCCGGGCGACCTCCTCGCTGTTAAAAGCAGCCAAATCTTCCAGCGATCCACCGCCGCGTGCCAAAATAACGACAGCCGGTGCGGTCGGTGCATCGACTTGCCGCTTGAAATGGTCAAAGGCCGTGACAATTTCACTAACCGCATTTTCACCTTGCACGCTCACAGGTGCGATTTCAACGGGAATGTTGGCAAAGCGCCGATCTGTGATATTAATGATGTCTTGTATGGCTGCCCCGGTGGGCGAGGTGATAACGCCAATTTTCGACGGGAGCGGCGGAAGCGGTTTTTTACGGCTGTCATCAAAAAGCCCTTCAGCGGCCAGACGTTTTTTAAGTTGTTCAAAGGCCAGTTGAATTGCGCCAATACCGCGAGGTTCAAGATATTCTAAAATAATTTGGTAGTCGCCGCGGGGTTCATACACGGCAATACGCCCCATACCGGTGACCTGCATTCCGTTTTCCGGTTTGAACTTCAACTGGCGATTTTGGCCGCGAAACATCACGGCGCTGATTTGGGCATGTTGATCTTTTAAAACGAAATAAAAATGGCCTGATCGTGGTATTGCAAAATTAGATATTTCTCCATAAATCCAGATAAATGGAAACTTACCTTCAAGTAACACTTTAATTTCAGAGGTCAACTCGGATACGGCATAAACGCTTCGTTGGGGTGTTGATGTTGTTTTGCTATCGAAAAGTGTGTGTTGATGATTCATATGCTTCCTTAATGAAGAGGTATGAACGGGGGTGCATTCCCAAAATGGCAGAAAATTTTCGACCTGTGAGGTTAGTGCTGAAAGCGCGTACTATTAAAGCCCAGGGCATCGCCCTGGGTCTGGATATATTGTATTATCAGCCCTGAAAG